>JBMOHR010000162.1:0-6272 GCA_049317745.1 Ignavibacteria bacterium | reverse complement strand
CTTCTGATTATGATAAATATACCACATATGCAATTAAACTTATATTGAAAAGCAAATTGCTGATTTATGAATTTCTTTAGTCATCAAATATTACGTATATTTAAAAGCAAATTAAACCCACATATATTATGGAAAACTTAGATCACGAGAAGCTTGTAACCGTTTTTAAAAGCGGGCATGAAGGATTAATAGCACTCGCAAAGTCTATTCTTGATGAGGCTAACATTGAATATCTGATTAAAAACGAAGGTGTACAGGATTTGATAGGGATTGGTGTTTTCGGCACAGGTTTTAATCCGATTACCGGACCGATGGAGTTAAAAGTACTTCCTGAAAGTGAAGAGTATGCAAAGGAACTGCTGAGCGGACTTGAAGAAAGCACTCCGCTCGATGAAAGTAATGACGAGGAAACAGACAAATAGTATATGAAGGTTGGAATAATTGGCGGCGGTGCCGCAGGTTTCTTTTCTGCTGTTACCATTGCTGAAACCAATAAGTCTTGCGAAATAACGATACTTGAAAAATCCCCAAACGTACTCGCGAAGGTTCGTGTGTCAGGCGGTGGAAGATGTAACGTTACAAACTCTATAACCGACGTAAAAGAGTTTATTAAAAACTATCCGCGTGGCAGCAAAGAACTTTTGTCCGTATTCACAAGGTTTGGCAATGCCGACACTGTTAACTGGTTTGAAGACCACGGCGTTAAACTAAAAGCCGAACCCGACGGCAGAATGTTTCCCGTCTCAAACAATTCACAAACAATAATAGACCTTTTCCTTAATCTCGTAAAGAAACATGATATTAAAATTGTAACTGGTTTTGATGTACACGAAATAAAGTGCACGAACAGTAAAGGTTTTGAGATTAAAGACAGGGGCGGTGAAGTTATTAACTTCGACAAACTCATAATCGCAGCAGGCGGATTTTCTACTACGGAAAAATATAAGTGGATTGAATCGCTCGGCCATACAATCGTTGAGCCCGTGCCATCATTGTTTACGTTTAACTGCAAAGATATTCTTCTCCGGGATTTACAGGGAGTAAGTACACAAAATGCAGAATTAAAAATCGCAGGCACTAAATTATCAGCAAAAGGGGATTTACTCATTACTCACTGGGGTTTCAGCGGTCCTGCAATTTTAAAACTCTCTGCCTTTGGAGCAAGAGTTCTAAGCGAATTAGATTATAAGTTCAGCCTTGAAATAAAATGGACTGAAACCGATGTGCTGAAAGAAATCGAATACGCACGTGAAGACTCTCCATTGAAACAAATTACGACTTATCCGTTTCATGGATTCTCACGCCGTTTCTGGGAAGCACTGATTTTAAAGACAGGAATAAATTCTGAAAAACGCTGGAGTGAACTATCTAAGAAAGAAACCGAAAAATTAATTATTGTACTCACGAAATCTGTCTTTGCAATAAACGGTAAGAGCACATTCAAAGAAGAGTTTGTAACCGCAGGAGGTGTAAACCGCAAAGAAATTGATTTCCGTACTATGCAAAGCAAAGTCGTACCTAACCTCTTTTTCGCGGGAGAAATTCTCGATATCGACGGAATAACAGGTGGCTTCAACTTCCAGTCTGCCTGGTCTGCAGGATATATAGCAGGCAGCGAAATGGCAAAGTAATCTATTATCCTGATTTCTCTTTGTCCTCAATGTACAGAGAATAAATACACTTCTTAATATTATAGAATTTTCTATATTTATTTAAACTTAAAATATGAAAAGAGAATATAACATAATAATTGAAAAAGATACCGACGGTTATTATATAGGGTCGGTTCCTGAATTAAAAGGCTGTCACAGTCAGGCTAAATCTATTGATGAATTAATGATCAGGATGGAAGAGGTGATTGAACTTTGTGAAGAGGTTTTTGGGAAAGCACATAAAAGAACAAAGTTTGTAGGAATTCAAAAAATGGTAATAGGTTAATGTCTAAGACACCAGTATTTACAGGAAAAGAGCTGATAAAATCATTAATCAAACTTGAGTTTTCTGTCGTGAGGGTTAAAGGCAGCCACCATTTTATGCGTCATAAAGACGGTCGCTGTACCACGGTTCCTGTTCATGCAAAAGAAACTGTAGGTACCGGTTTATTAAATAAAATCCTTAAAGATTGTGAAATTACAATAAAAGATTTAAAATAGTATCTATTCTCATTTCCCTTCTTTGTTTATCATAGATTTTCCCTTCCTATATCGTTAATTTGTTGCACTTCAAAATATTTTGAAATAAACCAATTCAGATTATGATAATACTTGTTGATATGGACGATGTCCTTGCTGATTTTGACGGAGGTTTTCTGCTTAAATGGAGAGAAAAGTATCCCGATGAATTCTTTATCCCGATGAGCGACCGACAAAAGTTCTATATGCGTGACGAATATCCGCCTGAATTGCTCGATAAGATGACAGAACTCTTCACACAGAAAGGTTTTGTCGCAAACCTGCCTTTGATTGAAGGCGGAATTGATGCAATAAATAAAATCAAAGAAAAAGGTCATGAAGTTTTTATATGCACAAGCCCGATGCGCCAGTATAAGAATTGTGTTGCAGAAAAATACGAATGGGTTGAGAAGAATCTCGGTTTCGACTGGACTACGCGTATAGTTCTTTCGCGCGATAAAACACTTGTCCAGGGAAATATACTTATCGACGACAAGCCAGAAGTTACAGGAGCCGCAAAGCCTGCGTGGGAACACGTGATTTTTAACAAAAATTATAATGCACACGTTAACGGACAAAGAAGAATAACGTGGCAGAACTATCAGGAAGTATTAAAAGAATTATAAACAATTATTCAGAACATTATAAACACAGGAGATTGAAATGGATTTAAAGTACGCACCGAAAATTGCGTTAGAATTAAACTTAAAACTTCATCAGGTTGAAAATACTGCAAAGCTGCTGATGGAAGATGCAACAGTTCCTTTTATTTCAAGGTACAGAAAAGAATTAACGGGAAGCCTTGATGAGGTTGAGGTTACAGCCATTCGCGACAGACTGATTCAGCTCGGAGAACTCGATAAGAGACGCGAAGCAATCCTCAAGTCGCTTGCCGAAAGAGATTTACTTACAGAGGAACTTAAAGGAAAGATTGATGCTGCCGAAACAATGACGGAACTCGAGGATATTTATCTTCCTTTCAAACCAAAGAAACGTACACGCGCTACAATAGCAAAAGAAAAAGGCCTCGAACCGCTTGCAAACATACTGTTTAAGCAAGGGGCTTTTAATATCCTGGAAGAAGCAAAGAAATACATCGATGCTGAAAAAGGTGTTAAGAACGAAGACGAAGCACTTGCCGGCGCACGTGATATTATTGCAGAACTGGTTTCTGAAGATAAAACTTCAAGAGAAAGAATGCGCGAACTCTTTGCAAAGAAAGCAGTGGTTGTTTCGAAAGTTGCAAAAGGAAAAGATGAAGAGGGTGTAAAGTATAAGGATTACTATGAATGGAAAGAACTTGCGGCAGATTCTCCGTCGCACAGGATTCTTGCTATGTTCCGCGGCGAGCACGAAGATTTTTTAAGAATAGAAGTCCTGCCAGAAGAAGCGGAAGCAATAGAAATACTGGAAAGAAATTTTGTAAAGTCCGATAACGATGCCTCACACGAAGTTAAGAAGGCAGTTACAGACAGTTATAAGCGTTTACTTTCTCTTTCGATGGAATCAGAGTACAGGGCAACGCTGAAAGCAAAAGCAGATACTGAAGCAATTAAAGTATTTGCCGATAATCTTTATCAGTTGATGATGTCGGCACCGCTCGGCGAAAAAGCAGTTCTTGCTCTTGACCCCGGATTCAGAACAGGGTGCAAGGTTGTTTGTCTAAACAGACAGGGAAAACTTCTGCACAACGATACTGTCTATCCGCATACAGGCGACGTTAAAGCTGTTGAAGCAGGAAGGAAAATTCTTGAACTCCTGAAATCTTTCGGCTCAGAAGTGATTGCAATCGGAAACGGCACTGCAGGACGCGAGACAGAAGATTTTGTAAAAAGAGTAATTGAAAGTTCGCCCGATGAAAAGATTCAGAAATTACAGGTCGTTATGGTAAACGAAAGCGGTGCGTCTATATATTCTGCATCGGATGTTGCCCGTGAAGAGTTTCCTGATTATGATATAACTGTGCGTGGAAGTGTTTCTATCGGCAGACGCTTGATGGATCCTCTTGCAGAACTTGTAAAAATTGACCCGAAATCAATAGGTGTCGGACAGTATCAGCACGATGTTAACCAGACACAGCTTAGACAGAAACTTGACGACGTTGTTACAAGCTGCGTGAATAAAGTCGGTGTGGAAGTAAACACTGCAAGCAAACAGTTACTTACTTACGTTTCGGGTGTCGGCCCAAAAATGGCAGCTTCGATTGTTGAGTACAGAGACAGCAACGGACCGTTCTCTTCGCGCGATGAACTTAAGAAAATCCCAAGACTCAAAGGTAAGGCATTTGAACAGGCAGCGGGATTCCTTAGAATCAGAAGCGGTAAAAACCCTCTCGATTCAAGTTCAGTTCACCCTGAAAGTTATCACGTAGTTGAAAAGATGGCAGAAGACGCAAAATGTTCGGTTGAGGATTTAATGGTGAACCCTAAGATTCAGGAAAAGATTGACATAACAAAATATGTAACCGATAAGATTGGTCTTCCTACTCTTGAAGATATAAAATCTGAACTTGCAAAACCCGGACGCGACCCGAGAGAAAGGTTTGAAGCGTTTGAATTTATGAAAGGTATTGGCAAGATTGAAGATTTATCAACTGGTATGGTGCTCCCGGGAATTGTTACAAACATTACTAACTTTGGTGCATTTGTCGATATTGGTGTTCATCAGGACGGGCTTGTACATATAAGCGAGATAGCGGACGGATTCATAAAAAGTCCCTCTGACGTGTTGAAAGTTCATCAGCAGGTGAAAGTGAAAGTGCTGGAAGTGGACATCCCGAGAAAGAGAATATCTTTGTCTATGAGACTCGGCGAGGTGTCAAAGCCAATCGCAAAGAAACCCAAAGGTGAAACTAAAAAAGCAACAAAACAGGACCTTGATAATAAACTCAAGGAGTTAATGAATAAGTTCGGCAGAAACAATAAATGAACTTAGATGTTATAAGAGAATATGTTTTAAAGAAAAGATGCGTCACCGAATGCCAGCCTTTCGGTGACGATACTCTTGTCTATAAAGTTATGGACAAAGTATTTATGCTGATGAGCATAGAAGCGCCTGTACAGGTAAATTTAAAATGCGACCCTGAGCACGCGATAGAACTTCGTGAGCGGTATGAATCAGTTATACCAGGATACCATATGAATAAAACACACTGGAACACTGTGATTCTTGATAATACGATTCCGCCAAAGGAAATCCTGAAAATGGTTGATGATTCCTACGACCTTATCGTTAAAGCTTTTCCAAAGAAGAAAATGGACGATTACCTTAATCTTTAATAATCTTCTTCCGTATAAAAGATTAAAAACAACATTATGAAAAAATCAATTTTAACTTTTTCGTTTGCAATCTTGTTCTTTGTAAACGCCTACTCCCAGAATTTTCAGTCTGTATATAATCTTTATGTTAACGAAGAGTATTTCAGGCTTAAAAACGCAATTCCAACTTCAAAATTTTCATACAAGTGGGAATCCGATTTGTGTATTGCTTTTATGCAGTCGGTCTTCAGCAGGTTCTCGGAATCGAACGTACTGTTTGATAAAGTACTAAAGGAATCAGGCAAAGAAATTCACGACTCAATCAAAGCAAAAATCTATGAGTGTAAAGTGGTTAACCACATAAACCTTTTTGAATACAAGGAGGCTTTTACTTCTTCAAAAATACTGAAGGAAAAATATTTAAAGTATCTTGACGATGAGGAGAAGGAAAACCTGAGCGACGAAGAAGGACTCTGGAACGCAGTGAATGACGCAAAACCCCAGACTATTGTTAAAACAGGAGATACCAAGATTCAGATGAAAAAAGATATTGCGGGGCTATGGAATATTCCCGTTACTATTAATAAAGAAAACCGTGATTTCATATTCGATACGGGTGCAAACTTTTCCGTAATAATTGAGTCTCTTGCAAAAAGCCTCGGCATGAAAATGTTCGATGCCAAGGTGAAAGTCGGAACTGCTTCGGATATAAAAGTTGATGCTAAGATTTCTGTGTGTGAAGAATTAATAATAGATAAAATTGTACTTAAGAATGTTGTCTTTCTTGTGCTGCCCGATGAATCACTGGATTTTGGCATTTATAAAATCTACGGTATTCTCGGCA
>JBMOHR010000161.1:0-6329 GCA_049317745.1 Ignavibacteria bacterium | reverse complement strand
ATATGTTCTATATAATAATCATTTCACTTTTTATACTTTCTAAAATTCCTTATTTTTATCTAATTAAATCATGCAATTGGGGAAATTTAAATTTTACACATTAGCAATCCTTCTGATATTATCTTTTTCTTCTCTGTTTGCTCAATCTGCAAAAGAGTATTACGAAAGAGGAGTAAAGAAATTTGAAAGAAATGACTTTAAAGGTGCTTTAATAGACTTCTCGAAAGCAGTTGAACTGGATAAAAACTATCAGGAAGCATTCTACAATAGGGGAATTACAAATTATTATCTGAATAATTTGGAAAATTCACTTGTAGATTTTACGAATGCCATTACTCTGAATAAAAATGATTATGATTCCTATATCTTTAGAGGTCTTATTGAATACGAATTTCAAAGATATGAAAAATCAATAATTGATTATACCACTGCTATCACTCTGAACCAAAACAGAAGAGATGGATATTTCAACAGGGGAATCACATATTCGGATTATCTTAAATTTGACAAGGCTTTAGATGATTTTAATAAGTGTCTGGATATTAATGCTAATGATGATGAAACTTTGGTGCAAATTGGAAACCTCTTAAGAAGACAGGGCAAAAATGATGAGGCTATCATATATTATGAAAAGGCAATATTAATTAACGATAAAAATTTTGATGCTTATTTATCAATTGCAAATATATATAAATCCAAAAAGGTTTTAGATAAATCACTTCAGTATTTTAACAAGGCTATCGAATTTAACCACGATTCTTTTGAAGCATACAATAACAGAGGAAATGTTTTCGTTGAACAAAATCAGTTTGCTAATGCACTCTCGGATTTCAACAGAGCAATTGAACTTAATATTGATTATGCTTTTGCGTATAATAACCGTGCATACGTTCTTATTAAAACAAATGAATTTGAAAAAGCTAAAAAGGACCTTGATAAGTCTTTTCAGCTTAACCGTCAAAATGCTTACTTGTTCAGAAACTATGGCTATTATTATCTCGCAGTCAACGATAAGGCGCATGCATTAGAAAGTTTCAGGGAAGCAGTTTTAATGGATTATAAACTTGAAAAGGAACTGAAAAAACAAATAAATGAATTAGAAAATAAATAATTTAACATTATGAGAAAAATATTACTTGCAATCTTAGTCTTAATCACTGTTCAGTTAAACGCTCAGGTGGATTTTGACAAATACTTTACAAACAAAACTCTGCGTTTTGATTATACTCGTGCAGGGTATAAGGATGGTAATTACCTTTTCTTCGAACAGCTTAAAGAAGAACCTTATTGGTCTGGAAGTAAGAACAGTTTGCTGGATAAGTTCGATTACGGTCATTATAAATACCTTGTTTTCGATGTCGCTTCCAGTGAACTCATCTATTCTAGAGGGTACAATACTCTTTTTGATGAATGGCAATCAACCGACGAAGCTAAAAAAATAAGCAGAAGCTTTTATGAAACCATCGTTTTCCCTTTCCCTTTGAATAAAGTTAGAGTTGAACTTTATGAAAGAAAAAGTGACGGAAAATTTGTTAAACAATTTGAGTTAATCGTTGACCCGCAGGATAAATTTATAAGAAAAGAAAAACCTCTCGATTATCCCGTCCTGAAAGTCGTCGATAATGGTGACCCGTCTAATAAGGTTGATATTGTTTTCTTGCCCGACGGATACACTAAAGATGAAATGGATTTGTTCAAAAAGGACGTTGAAACATATTCGAAATATATTTTTGAATGTTCTCCTTTCAAAGAAAACAAAGAGAAAATAAACATCTGGGCAGTACTTGCACCATCAATGGAATCAGGTGTCGATAACCCGGGAACTGGTACATGGAAAAATAATTTACTTGGAATGTCTTATTATACTCAGGATGTGGAAAGATATTTGATGTCTTTGGATATTAAAACTATAAGAGACGTTTCTGCTTTAACTCCATACGATAATATTTGTATTATCTCTAATTCATCCCAGTATGGAGGCGGTGCTATATATAACTATTATACTTCATTCCCGAATAGAAATAGTAACGGAGCTTATCTTGTTGTCCACGAGTTCGGACATCACTTCTGTGCCCTTGGGGATGAATACTATACTTCTGAAGTAGGGGTCGAAGAATATTATAAACTGAATGTCGAGCCTTATGAGGCTAACCTTACAACTTTAGTGGACTTTGATAAGAAATGGAAGAATATGATGGATAAGGATACTCCAATCCCTACTCCTTCAACAACCGAGTATAAATCCACTCTTGGTGTTTTTGAAGGCGGTGGTTATGTCCCTAAAGGTGTTTACAGACCAAAACAGGACTGTACTATGAAGTCAATTTCTTACGATAATTTCTGCCCTGTTTGTACAAAAGCACTTATTCATATGATAGATTATTATTCCAAATAGTATAAATTTATCACCCGTACTACTTAAAATATGAAAGCGGGGTGATTACGGGGTGAAAGCGGGGTGAATGCGGGTTTCTTTGCTTTATCTTGAATTTAACTTGGGTCAAAAGGCTTATAAGAAAGGGGACAACTCTTATGAAATTGTCCCCTTTTATTTTTCCGTGTCCGTTTTATTTCAGAAGTACCATTCTTCTTGTCATCGTAAAGCTTTCGGTTTCTAATTTATAGAAATATACTCCGCTCGGTAAATAACTTGCATTCATATTGAATTCGTATTTTCCTGCTTCAAGTTTCCCGTTTACGAGTGTATTTATGTTTCTTCCTGTTATATCATAGACTTCAAGTTTTACTAAACCATTCCTCAGAATGTCAAACTTAATGTTTGTAGTAGGGTTGAATGGATTTGGATAGTTCTGATATAAGTCGTATTTGCTAGGAATTTCACTCCCAAGTTTTGTAATACTTGTATTTATCGTGTCGTAAAATGCAATCTGATTAATCGGGTTATTCATAGTCAGCTGTATATAACGGTTATTACCTGTATATGAACCTATGCCTGCACCCATCCATCTGTTAAAGTAATACGTTTTCCCATTATACTGTAATGAAAATGGTGTCGTTGAAACGGTTAATACAGTCGAGGAATCATAAAATGTATTGCTGCCGACTACCGTTACAGGAATACCTGAAGGTTGTACTGATCCAAGTAATTTATACTGAGTCTTGAAGTTTGATGTATATTCAGATATTGTTGATGATACATTAATTGTTTGTGTTGTGTCTCCTGAATTGCTCCAGTTAGTAAAAACGTATCTTGTGTTACCGTTTATTTGTGGTGAGATTGCTTGTAATGTATGCGAAGAATTAATATCCCAGTTGAATAAACTGGCACCTGTATACGTTACGTTGTCAACCTTCACATTTAACTGATTGTTGCTGGTTTTTACTGTTACATAATTCTTCCCAACCAATACATCCACTGATATTTTATGTACTTTACCGCTTGCACTTGTACCGGTTAAGATGACTTTGTAAGTCCCGATAGGTACTGAAGCTGTTGTGCTGACTTGTACCGATAATGAATCGGGAAAGTTTGAAATTGTTGTACCTGATGGGAATGCTACTGTAACTCCGGCATTTGTTGGTTGAATTTCGGATGTGAAAGTTACAGGAGAATTGAAACCTGATGATACATATGGAATCTTTACTTTAAAATTGTTCGTCGATGCTTGTCCCTGAGTTACTGAAAAGAAGGATTTTGTTGTCAACAAAGAAAAATTCGAAAGTTTCACTGCAGCATTGAGGATTTCTTTATCTGCACCCTGAATGTAAACTAAGTTTTTCATTCTGTTTGCATTCCATATCGGGTCCATTTTATACCTGTATGTAAATTCTTTTATGTAACCTGGTGTTAAAGTTATTGGTGTACCCGAAGCAGTCGGAAGCATCTTCCTCATAACAGTGTGAAAATCTTTTTCGCCGTTTGTTCCCGGAGGCGAGGCATAACTTATCAAATCTTCATAAACTGCCATATATAAGACTACATTCGGATTGTTTAAATAAGTCTCGCATAATACGTTTACTCTGACTAAAACACTATCTCCATATGTACTGTCTCTTACAATAATGGTTACAGGACTCAGAATGTTTTTTCTGGAATCAAAATAACTTTGAAAGTTAGATTGTGAATAGGGCAGTGGTATGCTTATTAAGCCGTCAAAAAATCCTGCTGGTATGGCATTGACTCCGTAATATGTCCTTCTTGTTGTATTGTCGGTTGAATTATACAGATACATTGGATCATTACCGGGTGCTGGCCAGTTCATATGAAAACCTATCGCAGCAATCTTTTCCGGGTCTGCCGTGTTCATAAATGCAGTTAGAATCGGATTGTTTGATGCACATGGTCCGCAAGTTGAACTTGTGAAGAACTCGATAAGCATCATTCTGTCACCTGCTTCAGTAGTATTGAATAATACTAAGAACGTTGTGACAAGCGCAAAGAATGTAAATAACTTTTTCATTGTTGCAAATTTAGTTTAATATAAAATTAATGTTTCCCCTTTGGGGCTATAAATTTCGCGTATAAAAGTAAACCTATTATCGTCGCTACACCAATCAAACTGAACATAAACCATAATGCCGATGGATTATTTAACTTATCTACAAAGTGAACGTATGAATAAGCACCAAGAACTCCGCCAATACCACTGCCGATTACACCATATAAGAATGAATATCCGAGATACAATGCCTTCTTATCTTCTGGTGCTATCAGCCCGACATAACTTATAAATTTTGGGTGTGCTGTCATTTCACCTATCGAGAATATAATTATTCCAACCATAAATACCCATGCATGAGATGAGATAGCAAGTATTCCCATTCCTAACGTACCCATCGCAATACCAACTATCATTGTCGGTAATGCCTTTGTATGTTTTACTATAGATGAAACTACTAATTGTAATAATATTATCGTACCTGCATTCATTACAGTCACGTGTTCAGCATCAAACTTCCAGTTCGGGTTTGACATAAACACTCCAAGTATTCCATTCACAAACTTGTCGACAGGTGTCATATCCATATGGTCTTTTAAATACCACAACACTGTATCGAACATCTGGAAATATAAAATCCAGAACCCTGAATAAATAACTATCATCAGTATGAAACGCCAGTCAACAAGGACTTTGAACATCCCACCGAAGACTTCTCCGAGAGTCTTTGTGCTCTTTGGTCTTTCGGGTTCTTTGTAAATGAATAGATTTAAGAAGAATAATGAACCTGTAATTATCGCTGCCATAAAGAAAATGTATGACCAGGATATATCTTTAAGAATTGGAATTAGTATTAATGGAAAAACAAATGCTCCAAGGTTTATTGACCAGTAAAATATCCCGAACCCAAGTGTTGAATTCCCTTCGTTTGTTGTACGTGCAATCGTCCCTGAAATAATAGGCTTAAACGAACCTGCACCTATTACCATCAACAGCAGACTAAGAAAGACAAGTGCATAACTCGATGCCAAACCTGTCAGCAAATAACCTGTGCTCATTACCAAAAATGCAAACATCAGCATTTTTCTGTAACCAAACCTGTCTGCAATAGCACCTGATAGTATTGGTAATAAATATAGCAATGGAGTTATAACACTCTTTATTACACCAACACTTTCTTTTGTAAATCCAAGACCACCTTTGTCAATATTCAGAACAAGGTAAACGGAAAGAACAGACATAACCCCGTAATAAGAACCTCTTTCAAAAAACTCCATTATTATAACAACCCAGTAGTTTTTCGGGAACGATTTTATCGAAGCTTTCTCTTTTAATTCATCAGCCACATTGACTCCTTAATTATTTTGCTCCAAACAAGCTTTTGCCTGCTTTAGAATTATAATAAAATTTATTAAAAATATACTTGATTCGATTGATATTCAAGTCTATACAATTTGGAGAATCTAATAGTTGAGTCTATTGAGACTTTCAAAAATCGAAATCATTGTTTAATTTTAAATAACATTAATTATTAAGCATTATGAAAAAACTTTTTCTGTATTTGTGTTTGCTTACGCTCTTATCAAATCATACATTTGCTCAGTGGAATCTTATCTATACCCCCGCTGCTGCGCAAACTGTTATGGCTATGAAATTCTGGGATAATAACACAGGATATCATGCTGGAGTATTATACAGTTCTTCTACCAATAACATTCATAAAACTACAAACGGCGGTACTTCTTATACTTTGCAGAGTTCTGGTTGGACTGCCCAGCGGTTTATGACTGTCTGGCTCTTAAGCCCCGATACTGTTCTGATGGCAGGGAATTACGGAAAGATTATAAAAACTGTGAATGGTGGAAATAACTGGACGACAGTTTATGCAGATACTACTTTGCAGTTCTGGGGTTTGTGGTTTACTAATCC
>JBMOHR010000160.1:0-6343 GCA_049317745.1 Ignavibacteria bacterium | reverse complement strand
AATTACTCTAATATAACCATTATTCTATTAATTTACTATGTTAGTGCCATTACTCTCGAGGGGGATTAAGGGGGAGGACTATTTTTAAAAATTTCCTTCCAATCGCTTATCCTCCTCCGTAGTTCCGTCATTCCTGACGGAACCAAAACAATACGGATTCAACTCTAAGATTCCCCTCTGGTCGCAGATCCGCCATCTTGCTGGGCGGAAGGGGTGGATTCGTCCGTTCTTTGGATCCGCCGCGGCGGAACGGGGTGGGTTATAATTTCATCTAAGTGTATAAATGGCATCACAGAATCAAAGTTGCAGGGGTTGGTTCCTCCCCCTTCCTATTCCTAATATTCTGTTACTTATATGTATTAAAATACTGTATATATGTCATTATTGTAACATATATACAACACAGTATTGCAAGTTTAAATTAAAAAACTTATCTTTGTTAAACTGAAACAAAATGAACAATAGCTACATACAAAACTGGGAAGCTATGTCTGACGCGGCTATAATAAAAGAAATAGGAAAAAGGCTGAAACAGATTCGGCTTAATCAAAATCTTTCTCAGGAAAAACTTTCTCTTCTATCAGGTATCGACCGAATTACAATATCCCGTATGGAATCAGGTCGGGCAGTAACAACCCTGACTTTAATACAGGTATTAAGAGCTTTAAACAAACTTGAAATCCTGAATGCCTTCAGGCAGGAACCTGAAATTAGCCCTATTAAACTGTTAAAACTTCAGGAGCAGCAGCGGAAAAAAGCATCGTCAAAACGCACTTACAATTAATTTAATTCTGCTAATAAAATGAACACAACAGCTAAAGTAAATATCTGGGGTTATATGGTAGGCGCTGTTACCTGGAATGAAAGTAAAGGGTCTGCAATATTTGAATATGACAAAAGTTTCTTAAAAAAGGGTATAGAGTTGTCTCCACTGGTTATGTCCATTAAAACAGCCCTTGATAGAAATCCGATATTTTCTTTTCCTGCTTTAAATCCCCAAACCTACAACGGACTGCCCGGTTTACTCGCAGATAGTTTGCCGGATAAATTCGGGAACAAAATTATAGAATCCTGGCTTGCACAACAAGGCCTTAATCCTGAATCATTCAATCCCGTTCAACGACTTTGCTATACAGGCAGTAGGGGTATGGGAGCATTAGAATACGAACCGGTTATTCCAATATTCGAAGACGCTTCAGAAATTTTAGAAATACACGAGTTGATTAAGTTTGCTAAAAATGCACTAAAAAAGAAAAAGGACTTAAAGATTAATATTCATAGAAAAATCCCTGAAGGTCTGAAACAGATACTAAAAGTTGGTACTTCTGCGGGTGGAGCAAGAGCAAAAGCTATTATTGCCTACAACGAAAAAACAGGGGAAGTCCGTTCGGGTCAAATCAAAAACCTTCCTGACTACGAATATTGGATAATTAAATTCGATGGTGTAACTAATTCAAAATTAGGTGACCCAAAAGGTTACGGAAGAATTGAGTACGCTTATTATCTTATGGCAAAAGCTTGTGGGATTAATATGTCCTACAGTAAATTACTCGAGGAAAATGGAAGAGCACACTTCTTAACTAAACGCTTTGACAGGGAAGGAACAAACAAATTGCACATGCAGACTTTATGCGCAATTGCTCACTTCGATTACAACGACCCTGCTTCTTACTCATATGAACAGGCATTTCAGGTAATAAGACAATTAAATTTACCCTACGCTGACCGCGAAGAATTATACAGACGTATGGTTTTTAATGTAATAGCACGTAATCAGGATGACCACACAAAAAACATATCTTTCTTAATGAACGAATCAGGAATCTGGAGTTTGTCCCCTGCGTACGACGTTACTTACGCATACAACCCGTCTAATATATGGACAAAGCGGCATCAACTAAGCATTAATGGAAAAAGAGATAATATCACAAGGGAAGACCTTCTAAAATTAGCAATAAATGTAAACGTCAAAAAACCCAACAACATAATAAACAATATCATCGAAACAGTTTCATCCTGGAGGAATTATGCTCGTAAAGCAGGAGTTCCAAAAGAGCAAATAAAAGCAATCAAGCACACACACATCCTTTCAATATAATAAACATTTTTTCTCTCTCCGCCATCACCACATCACCCGGCAGCGCATCCTGACAAAACACAACGAAGCCCTCTTCCACTCTTCCCACTCCCTGACCCTCTGAATTCAGCGAATCAATCCTTAACTCTATTTCCTGATTTTTTATTAACATTCTGTTATTATATTATCAAATACTATATATTTCACTCTACCCAACCTGCAATTCATATAATATCGAAATAGTAGTACCACTTTCGGTATTCGGGCAATAATGTTATGTTTTCAGGCTGGAAGTGTTCTTTCCCTATGTTTCATCCCCGCTCGTTTTAGGCGGGGATCGTTTTTGTTCCCTTAGCTCTCGTTCCCAAGGTCCACCTTGGGAACGCACGAAGGATTATTATTACCCGTTCCCACGCTGGAGCGTAGGAACGAGAGAAAAATTGGATTCAACTTTTTCTCCCTTAACACATCGAACAGATAATCCATTATCCTTATATGAAGTACTGCGACCAACATACGCATCGATCGAATTCAAAGCGATGAATCTTGCATTATTGTTATCCTCCTCAGATGTTGTCCAAAATTCGCAATTATTACCAACAGAAAAGAAGTCACCATAATCAAGGCGGTAGCCAACTAATAAAGCAGAAAAGCCACTTTCATTTGTTGCCCCTTTATATACTCTTTCCCTAAATGCTATTGCTTTCAATTTATTTCCAGCTTTCTCTATCCCGCCTAAAAAATTTACAAGCTCTGTCCATTCATCATCACTTGGTATGTGCCATCCTTCAGGAGCTAATCCACGGGGATCGTTAACAGCGTTCCAATTGTAAAGTTTCCCAAATGTTTTATTGTTTTCAGTGTCATTGTTATAGTAACACCATGCACCTGTAGACAAATTTGTCCATTTATATTTATCCTGTACCTGAGGAATTATATCGCCATTGCGATAATGCTCAACATTTAAATTTTCTGACATCCATTCTTGTTTCCCAATTTTAACTGAATTATAAATATTTTTCTCGACGGAAGGTACAATTGAATTATTATCGCCTTCTCCTATTTTATTTGATTTGAAATATTTATCCAATAATCCTTTTGCTTGTTTAATTCCGAGTGAATATGCTTTCTTTAAATCTTCACCGGCCTTAATCACGTCCCCAGAATCATAGTAAACAAGTCCGCGATTGTAATAAGCATCTCCATAATTCGAGTCAATTTCTATTGCTTTATTAATATCAAATATTGCTCTATTTGAATCTTCTAAAAATTGTGCATAAGCCATTCCGCGATTATTATATGCCTCAGAATAATTAGGATTAAGTTCAATTGCTTTAGTAAAGTCTAATATAGCTATAGAATAATCTTGAGTTCCTTGTATATAAGCAAGACCTCTATTTGAATAAGCTTCTGCATAGTTTGGATTTATTTCTATTGTTTTTGTTAAATCAGATATTGCTTTAGAATAGTTTTGTGAATTTAAATACGCGAAACCTCGATTGTAATAAGCATATACGAATAGAGGATATAGCTCTATAGCTTTAGTATAATCGGCAATGGCTTTTAAATAATCTTTTAAATGACCATAAGAACAACCGCGATTATAATATGCCTCAGAATAATTCGGTTCTAGTTCTATTGCTTTCGTGAACAGATTAATTGATTCTTTATAATTCCTTGATTGTTCTTTCTTTATTCCTTGTTCATTATAGTCAACTGCGGTTTGTTTGTTACTTCCAAATAACTTAGATAAAAAGTTTGACATTCTTTTTTCCTTTAATTTTCTTCATAACAAATTCTTTAAGTTTAAGTTAATTCTGTTTACTCTGGATTCCTGCTTCCGCAGGAATTACAAATTAAAGACAAACATTATTATTAATCATTGCAGATGTTGGTATAAATTAAATGTATGGGATGATAAATACAATAATAGAATAAATCATAAATATCAAACGGGAGTCCGTTTTTGCGGTACTCCCGTTCTTGTTTTGTCTACCCTTTTATAGACCCTAAGTCCCTATTGTGGATGGACTGCCGTTTTGATATCAGAATGCTGTTCAACTTCATTATCATTTTGCATGCAGATGAAATAATACCCTCTTACTTAGGGTACGTTAGGTACAATAATCCCAGAAGCCACAACCACTATAATGAAAGAAGTAAACAATAGATTTTAGTTGTTAGCAATAGAGTAGTCTTATTCAAATGGAAATAGAAAGAGATGCCGTATATACCTTCCCAAGCAGAGATTGGGAAGGAGTGATAAATATTTATTTCAGTTATGCTTGTTCATTAGAATATATCTTTAGAGACTCTTCATAAATAATTTTTAATCTATCATCTAAAAGATTTTTTACTGCCTCTAAATCCATCACCGCTAATTTGTAATCTTTTACATTATAATAACACTCACCTCGTTTTAACATTGTCTCTTCGCAATATTTTAAACCTGGGTTATAAGAAATATATCTCGTAAAATTAACGATTGCATAATCATACTTCTTCATTTTCATATATATTAATGCCTTTTCGTAATAGGCATTAAAATAATCGGAGTCTCTATCTAATAATTTGTTGATTTTCTCCATTGCCGTATATAAGTCATTATCATCCTTTAATGATTTAGCCGTGTTTAAGTCTGATAAGTTTTTATGTTTGTAATAGTACCTTGCTATAAACCCAATTACAAAAACAAATAATGCCAATATCATCACTTGTACAAACGCTGAAAAGAATACTTCTATCATAATAAATTAATATTGTTTAATAAAAAGTTTGTCAACCCTATTTGAGTAATCATTAAGTAAACTCTCAATTTTGATAAGTATTTCTTTAGTTTCTTCTCGTTCCGTTTCTCCTAACAAAAAATTATGAGATTCATATATTAGAAATCTAATTATTCTAAATGCTGTAAAACACATATCAAGAATCTCTTCAACAGTACATCTATATCCCTGTGGAATGTAATGAATAAAAAAGTTTCTAATATTATTTAACTCTTTTACATTTGCATCATCATTCATTTGTGGGATATACTTCTTACCCATTGTAAACCTTAGCATTTTGTCACTTTTAATATCTTCATAAATATCTAAAAAGTAGTTTAATTTTTCGTCTATATTTCCGAATTCACCTTTTAATATTGACTTATATTGCAGTGCGCGTAGATTCTCTTTTAAGATATTTGTTCCGGTTGAATCTCTTAATGTATGTACCATACAATTCTGAAGTGCGTTATGAAATCCTATAATAACCCATTTCCAATTGTATGAATCCACCGAACACTTTAATAATTGTTCGTAAGTAAACTCTATCGGTTTAGTACATTCTAATATCTGATCCGTATCAAAAAAACTATTTTCCATTAGTTAATTTAATTAAACTTCAAAGCTAAATCATTTGTAACTTATAAAACTTATTTTTGAAAACAAGTTTGTTCATAAATGTTGTAGATGTTGATATAAATTAATTGTATGGGAGGAGAAAAACAATTATAGAATAAATCTTATATTTCAAACGGGAGTCCGTTTTTGCGGTACTCCCGTTCTTGTTTTGTCAACCCTATTATAGACCCTAAGCCCCGTTTACGGAAGGACTGCCGTTACGATGTCGGATTGCATTCTTAACCCAAAATCATTATTAATAAAAATTTTTCAATATTTAAGGAACATTTTCACTACACCATTGTTTTAACATTATAATGTATAATCAATCATACATATTAGGTGTTTATATTTTTGCCAGCAATGCTAATAGCAAAGTTAGTGCAAAACCGACACTATTTCATCAAAAACCAACTGCATTTACATCTTTTGCTCTTTTACCTCCTGTTTTACCATAATTTACACATCTCTCATACGCATCTCATAGGCATCTTATACGCAACTCACACGCCTCTCGTACGCCCTCCCATCGTCCATATACCGTTTACCCCCCGTCCTCCAATCATCAAAAGAACTAATACTATCCTAAAATGCTGTATTTACTCTAATCTTTATTTTTAGTAAATTTATCTGAAATCAACTAACTCGTCCGCTTATGGCAACTATTAAAAGGTCTATTCTTGGAAAATTTTCTGGCTCTGCTGGTGATTTGGTATTCGTTCTAAGAAACGGGAAAAGACATTTCCGTTCTAAACCCAAACCAAGAGACCCAAATAAACCTAAATCTCAGAAAACTATAGACAACGAAGCGGGCTTTGCTTATACCTCTTTATTTGCAAAAGAAATTTCAAAAAGTGACTTGCTGAAATTTATATGGAAAAAC
>JBMOHR010000159.1:0-6352 GCA_049317745.1 Ignavibacteria bacterium | reverse complement strand
CTAAATAGTTGGAAATCAGCCCTGTTTATTCATAGTTATTGAAAACCGTAAGAGATATATTTGTATATGAGTAATAAAATAACAGTATTAATAACATCTTTTAACAGCGAAAAGAACATTGAACGTGCCCTTAAAAGTATTACATGGTGTGATGAAATCCTGGTTGTTGATTCTTACAGTACTGATAACACAATTTCAATCGTTGAAAAGTATAATGCTAAAATACATTATCGTATATATGAAGGCTCTTCCCGCCAGCTCGAATATGGTGTTTCGCTTGCTGAGAATGATTACGTCCTGATTCTTGATTCGGATGAAGAAATTACCGAGGAACTGATAGAAGATATTAAATCTAAACTTGAAGAAGGTTGTTTTAATAAAGGCGGTTATAAAGTGCAGAGAAGAACGTTCTTTATTAATAAATGGATAAAGTACGGAGGATGGGGGAATGATTTCCAGTACAGACTTATAAATAAATCCTTCGTAACTTTTCTGCATAATCACGATGCTCATTGGTCAATTCAGTCAGAATATCCTTTGGAGTTTATTAATACTTACATCAATCATTTTACGTATGACAATATTTATGATTATATCGGCAGGATGAATATTTATAGCTCTTTAGACGTTAAAACAAAATTTCAAAGTAACCCGGGTCTTTTAATAAAGAAGAGAAATTTTATATTTAACCCGCTTGCAGAGTTTGTTAAAATGTTTTTCTTTGCAAAAGGTTATAAAGATGGCGTCCAGGGATTCATACTCGCATCTTTCTCTGCCATACATAAATTCACGGCGTACCTGAAGATGTGGGAATACCAGTATTCAAAGAACTCTAACCTGGAATTGCCGCCCGTTACATATTCTGAACTCAAGAAGAACAGAAAAAACTGAACAATGTCTTATTTGATACGTATCTTAACTTGAAACTAAACTCACATTAATATAATGCAAAAAATTATTACTTTGCTGTTTATCCTTATTTCAGGATACGCATATTCTCAGGATTATTTCTTAAAAGAGAATATTGACTACAACATAAACCCAACAGAAGATTTCTTCACCTTCGCTAACGGAAATTTTATTAAAGCACATCCGATTCCGCCTGAAGAACATACATACGGTATCTTTAATCTCGTGGAAGACAGTGTTTATGTCTATCTGCAAAGAATCTGTGAAAGTGCTATGAATGATAAAAGTGCTGCGCAGGGAAGCAATGTACAGAAAATAGGGGATTTCTTCTATAGCGGTCTCGATGTGAAAACTATAGAAAGTAAAAAACTGCTTCCCCTTAAGAAGTACTTCGGTCAGATTGATAAAATCAGTAATAAGGAAGAACTTATGAATGCCGTTACTGAGTTTCAGAAGAATTCTGTTTCTCCGATGTTTTCTTTCTATGTCGGTCAGGATTTAATGAATAGTGAAAAGTATGCGGTTTACATAAGTCAGGGTGGCATTGGTCTTCCCGAAAGAGATTATTATTTTAATACTGATGAAAGAAATAAGAATATCAGAGCAGAGTATAAGAAGCATCTCGGCAAAATGTTATCTTTAATATTGCCAAACGAAAGTACCAAAGTTTCTCAGACTGTCTACAATATTGAGTACGATTTGGCAAAAGCTTCAAGAAAACTCGAAGATTTACGAGATGATTATGCCAATTACAATAAGAAATCCATTAAGGAATTGTCAAAAATTACTCCCTCTGTCGACTGGAATAAAATGTTCGTTTCTTTCGGACTTAATAATATCAGTGAAGTGATTGTTGGTCAGCCCGAGTTTTTTGAAGAACTTGAAAAAGCACTCGATAAATATTCGATCGAAGACTGGAAGATCTACCTGAAATGGAATGTCCTTAATGCTACTGCTAATCTCCTTTCGGATGATATAGACCAGATGAATTTTGATTTCTACGGAAAGGTTATGTCTGGAACAACAGAACAGAGACCACGCTGGAAAAGAGTACTCGATAATACTAATGACCTGCTTGGTGAAATACTCGGTATGGAATACGTAAGAATTTATTTCCCGCCTGAAGATAAAGTCAGAACAAAAGAAATCGTCAGTAATATGGTTGACGCATTCGCTGAAAGAATTAAGAAACTTGACTGGATGAGCGAACCTACAAAGCAAATGGCTTTAAACAAACTCGGTACTATGGTCAAGAAAATAGGTTATCCCGATGTATGGAAAGATTATTCTACCTTAACTATGTCAAAAGATTCTTATGTAGATAATGTTCTTAACGCAAGAAGATGGCAGTTCAATGATATGGTTTCAAAATACGGTAAACCTGTTGACAGAACTGAATGGCATATGAATCCTCAGACGTACAACGCTTATTATAATCCATCGAACAATGAAATAGTTATTCCTGCTGCAATTTTAACAGTTCCCGGAAAGAAAATGAGTGAAGTTGATGATGCTTTCCTTTACGGATTTATTGGCGCAAGCACCATCGGTCACGAAATGACCCACGGTTTTGACGACCAGGGCAGGCTATACGATGAGTTCGGAAATCTCAAAGGTTGGTGGACTGCTGAAGATTCTACAAAGTTTGTTAAAAAATCTCAACTGATGATAGATCAGTACAGCAATTATGTCGTTCTCGACTCTATGCACGTTAACGGTAAAGCTACACTCGGAGAAAATATCGCTGACCTCGGAGGACTTGTAATTGGTATTGAAGCTTTAATGAATTCTGAAGAAGGAAAATCTAATAAAGAAATCGGTGGCTTTAATGCATTGCAGAGATATTTCCTCGGGTATGCATATTCGTGGGCTGTTTATTACAGACCTGAAACTCTCGCAAGAAGAATAATGACAGACGTTCACTCACCAGCTTTCCTTCGTGTGAACGGTCCTTATGCAAACATTAAGGAATTCTATGAAGCATTTAGTGTTAAAGAAGGTAACAAACTCTTCAGACCTGATAACGTAAGAGTTCAAATCTGGTAATAAATAATGTAAAAAAATAAAAAGGGGAATCCATTTTATGGATTCCCCTTTTTTGTATTTAAAATCAGTCTATTCTGTCTGTTTTTTATCTTTCAGTAAATCTCTGATTTCTGTCAATAACTTTTCCTCATTGCTTGGTGCAGGAGGAGCAGCTGGTGCTTCCTCTTTCTTCTTAGTTACTTTCTGATAGGCTTTTAAAACTATGAAAATACAAAACCCGATTAATATGAAATCAATTGTGTTTTGTATAAATGCACCATAATTTAATGATACTTCGGCAACTGCTGGAGAAACAACCTGTGTCCCGTTCATTATTGCATCTTTACCGCTTTGTACAACAAACTTCAATTGTTTAAAATCCACTTTCCCAAGAAGTATTCCGATGGGAGGCATCAATATATCGTTTACGAGTGAAGTTACGATTTTACCGAATGCACCGCCGATAATGACGGCAATTGCTAAATCAAGCACATTGCCCTTCATTATAAATTCCCTGAATTCCTTTATTAATGACATATTATAGTTTTAATTTGTGTAAATATACTAATATTATTATATCCGTTAAATATCAAAAACAGGCAGTATTGAAATAAAGTGCTGCTTCGTAATCGTTTGGAATAAGTAAATTATTCGTATAAATCAGACTTGAATGTTATATCCAAAACAGATATATTTATCTGATTACAAACATAAAGTATTAAATATATGAAAAGAACAATCATAACAATTGACGAAGCAAAATGTAACGGATGTGAGGAATGCGTAAACGGATGTCACGAGGGTGCGCTCCAGATGATTGATGGTAAGGCAAGACTTGTAAGTGAATTATTCTGTGATGGTCTCGGAGCCTGTATAGGAACCTGTCCTGAAGGGGCAATAATTCTTGAAGAAAGGGAAGCCGAACCGTACAGCGAACTCGCAGTTATTGAGAGAATCTCCAAACTTGGTGAGAAGGTTATTCTTGCTCATCTTAAACACCTGAAAGACCATAACGAAATGGAGTATTTTAAGGAAGGTGTTGAATACCTGAAAACAAACAATGTTAAAGCTGACCTGTCATCACTCTTTAATCAGAACATTAATGTGCTCAGCAATAATATTCCTCAGCACACAGGATGCCCTGGTTCTAAAGAAAGAGCGTTTGTTAAAACTGATAATGAAGCAAAGGAAGAAGTATCGTCTTCGTCTGAATTAACTCACTGGCCAATCCAACTGCATCTTGCAAATCCGTCTGCATCTCATTTTAACGGGTGTGATTTACTTCTCGCTGCAGATTGTGTTCCTTTCAGTATCAGTAATTTTCATTCAAGGTTTTTAAAGAATAAGAAACTTGTAATAGCTTGTCCGAAACTCGATTCGAATAAAGAGGTTTATTCCGAAAAACTCAGAATCCTGATTGATGAATCTAAGATTAATACTTTACACGTTGTAATTATGGAAGTACCTTGCTGCGGGGGACTGCTGCAACTTGCTGAAAATGCAGTTGCATCTTCAACCAGAAAAGTACCTGTTAAATATTCCGTAGTTGGTGTTCAGGGTGATGTAATCGAAGAAGAGTGGTTGTAAAGAATAGTTCTCATTTGTTTTTCTTTAAAGCCCCGGTTTTTAGTCCTATCGGGGTTTTTATACATCAAGTATTCCTAAACCCTGCCTGATTATATTTATTTCTCCGCCCGTACAATCTAGTACTGTTGAAGGTGTTTTGTGTCCGTATCCGCCGTCAATTATTATGTCAACTCTGTTTTCAAATAATCTGTATATTTCCTCAGGATCGGTTATGTAATCATCATTGTCATAAATATTGTGAATAGAAGTGGAAGTGATAGGATTCCCGAGTTCCTTAACTAGCATCCTGCATATCTTATTATCAGGTACTCTTATTCCTACTGATTTCTTCTTGTTCTTGAATATTTTAGGTACGTTGCTGTTTGCCTTTAATATAAAAGTAAATGCACCGGGTAAACAATTCTTCATTACTCTGTACAATGGTGTGTCGATGCTGAAAACAAAATCTGAAAGATGGCTTAAATCATAACAAACCAGTGAATAGTTTGCCGATTTAACGTCAATATTCTTTATCCTGCTCATTTTCTCTATTGCGTTGTGATTGTTAATGTCGCAGCCTAATGAATATACTGTGTCTGTCGGATATATTATGATTCCACCGTCTTTAAGACATTCGGTAACTATCTTGATTTTTCTTTCTTCGGGGTTTTCAGGATGGATATGTAAGAACATTAATGGGAGATTTTATAGTTCATTTTCCTTAAAGTCTTCTTTTATTAGGTATATTAAATTTTCTATCTCTATACTGTCAGATTTGTAAGTCTCGCTGTTTCCGGGTGCACTGCGCTTCGTTTGATTTACTAAATTTCCTTCCAGATAACCTGATACTATATAATTATCACCATCAAATTCTACTTTGATGGTGTACTGTTTATTACTTATTAAGAAATTTTCTTCCCTAATTAGCTCCAAATTCTAAATTGTTTACTTAATAATTGTTTAACCATAAAAATAATCTTTTTCTGCAATTAAAAAAGCAGGATAATTAATACCCTGCCTTTTTGCTTTTATAAATCTATTCGGGAAGAATGGATTATTTTGTGACTTTAAACGGTATTCCTGCTATATCTGAAGCAAATTTGCTTAAATTATCATCATACAACGATTCGTGTGTGTTTGCACTGAAATATGCATTGTGTGCTCCTATTCTGTGGTTTCCGTAAATATTGAAGCCTTTTACGTAAACCCTGTAATATGGTCCGCTTCCGGTTTGACTCTCTAGCGCAAAAGGTATCCTGTGAAATCCGAATGTGTTCTTCGACCAGTGAAATGCTACGTAATCCGAAACCTGGGATTGTGAGGTTGTGTATATCTTCACCTTAACTAAATCGTTCCTGTCAAGCTGCGGAATCCCATCACCGCCGAATAATTTTGTCGTAAATGCTGTATTGGTAAAATCGGGTCCGTTAAACACATAACTCGGTGTTGATGAATTGTTCTTGTATACTTCCACTTTCGTAATCTGTACTAATGACGAACCTGTTTGCGGATGTGTCGTCTCACCATCAAGAATTGATACTTTGTATAGTCTCCAGTTTCTTCTCGGATATTCTGTCCTCGCAATCCTTTTGAAGATAACTTTTCTCTGTAATACTTCTGTGTATGGCTTTATTGTCGTGTCTTTTACACCGTTCATAAATCCTATTATGTTAAAGCTGCCTGTGAACGTTGTTGTTATGGTCACGTTCTTCAGAGTATCGCCCTCATTCGCGACATTGTAATTCCTGTTTACTCCTGTTATTCTTCTTCCCCATTTAAATAGAGAATCATACGGATTTGCAGGTGGTATGCCTTCATTGTCCGATACTGCACCGCCTTCGTTTAAGTCGTT
>JBMOHR010000158.1:0-6394 GCA_049317745.1 Ignavibacteria bacterium | reverse complement strand
TCTTTATCTTTTTCAGTCTTTGCGAGTGAATCAACAGGACTTATTGCAATCTGATCTTCAGGTATATGAGCAAGGTCAGTTCTCGATAAATAAGTGACTGCGAGTTCACGGAAGATATAATCAATAATAGATGTTGCCATCTTGATGTTAGAATTACCAATAATTATTCCGTTAGGTTCAAAACGTGTATAGACGAAAGCATCTACGAACTCTTCAAGCGGAACGCCGTGCTGCAAGCCAAGAGATACTGCTATAGCGAAACAGTTCATCAGACTTCTGAATGCCGCACCTTCGCGATGCATATCGATAAATATTTCACCGAGTTGTCCGTTTTCGTATTCGCCTGTTCTTAAATAAACATTATGATTTCCTATCTTGGCCTTTTGAGTGTATCCTCTGCGGCGGAACGGAAGTTTTCTTCTCTTCGCAATGTATCTGTGTATAATTCTTTCTGCAACTTTAACAATATCTGTGTTTGTAGAGAGAGTGATTTCTGATTTTTCTTCCTCTTCAAAGTCCAGAACGTCATCTATAGTTCTGTTCAGAGGCTGTGAAAGTTTAGAACCGTCTCTGTAAAGTGCATTTGACTTTAAACCAAGTGACCAGGAGAGCATATAAGCGCTCTTCATATCTTCGATAGTTGCGTGGTTTGGTAAGTTGATTGTTTTAGAGATTGCACCTGAAATAAACGGCTGTGCTGCTGCCATTATTTTAATGTGGGCTTCAGGAAGAATATAACGTGTTCCCTTTTTGCCGCACTTGTTTGCGCAATCGAATATCGGATAATGTTCTGTTTTTAAATGAGGAGCACCTTCTATAGTCATCGTACCGCAGATATAGTCATTTGCTTCATCGATTTGTTCTTTAGTAAATCCAAGTGCCCTGAGAATGTTAAAAGTATAATCATCGAGCTGTTCGTCTGCGAAGCCAAGAACGTTTTTACAGAATGCAGAACCGAGAGTGTATTTATTGAAAGTAAAAGTTATATCAAAAACACCGGGCAATGACTTCTCAACCATTTTTATAACTTCCATCGTGAATCCTTTATCAGTAAGTGACTGAGGATTTATGTGCGGACAACCGATTAAAGAGCCGTAACCTTTTGTGTATTTAATAATATCATCAATTTCGTTTTCACTGTAACCAAGACATTTTAACGCAGGAGGAACTGATTCATTTATAATCTTGAAATATCCGCCGCCTGCAAGTTTCTTAAACTTAACGAGTGCGAAGTCAGGCTCAACGCCTGTTGTATCGCAATCCATCAGAAGACCGATTGTACCAGTAGGTGCGATAACTGTAACCTGAGCATTTCTGTATCCGAACTTTTCACCAAGTTCAAGAGCTCTGTCTGAGTCTGCTCTTGCTGCTTCGAGTAAATCGTCAGGACAGTATTTCTTATCTATTCCGACAGGATAGATTGAAAGTTCTTCGTACTCTTTTTTATGAACGTTGTATGAAGCACGTCTGTGATTACGGATAACGCGCAGCATAGTATCTTTATTCTTTTCGTATTCTGGATAAGGTCCGAGTTCCTTTGCCATTTCAGCAGAAGTTGCATAAGAGCGCATATGCAGTATAGCAGTGATTGCACCTGTGATTGCTCTTGCTTCGTTTGAATCGTAAGGAATACCGAGAATCATAAGTAAGGCACCGAGGTTGGCATAACCAAGTCCGAGTGTTCTGTACTTATAAGATAGTTCAGCAATCTCCTTACTCGGGAACTGAGCCATAAGGACACTGATTTCAAGAACCATCGTCCACAAGCGGGAAGCGTGTCTGAACTTTTCTATTTCAAATTTCTCTGTCTCGTAATTATAAAACTTAATTAAGTTCAGTGAGGCTAAATTACAAGCTGTATCATCGAGGAACATATATTCGCTGCAAGGATTGGAAGCTTTAATCTCACCGCCGCTCGGGCAGGTATGCCACTCGTTAATTGTTGTATGAAACTGAATACCGGGATCGGCGCAGGCCCATGCTGAGTATGCGATATCTTCCCATAGTTTTCTTGCCTTTAAAGTCTTGGATGGTTTTGGTTCTCTGTTTTCTTTCTTTGACTGCTGAAGTTCAACACGCCAGTAAAGATTCCACTTTTCATCCATCTCAACAGCTTTCATAAAATCGTTTGTTGCACGGACGCTGTTGTTTGAGTTCTGCCCTGCAACGGTTGCGTAAGCGTCTGAGTTCCAGTCAGTATCATAAATCGGAATAAAGATTTCCTTGAAGCCAAGTTTAGATAACTGAATAACTCTTTCGATATAATTTTCAGGAACGTAAGCACGTCTTGCTTCTTTAATTGCTGATGCGAGTGCTTTATTCTTAGTTCTGTCAGTGCCGTCGTCTTCGGGATGTCCCGGATTCTGGCAGGCAGTTAAAATTTTATTTAAATATATATTGAGGGCTTTGGAACCCGTAACGAGTGCCGCTACTTTTTCTTCTTCAACAACTTTCCAGTTTATAAAATCTTCGATATCAGGATGGTCAAGGTCGAGCACTACCATCTTTGCAGCTCTGCGTGTTGTACCGCCTGATTTAATGGCACCTGCGCTTCTGTCTCCGATTCTTAAGAAAGACATCAAGCCTGAAGATTTACCGCCGCCGCTAAGATGTTCACCTGAACCTCTGATGTTAGAGAAGTTCGAACCTGTTCCCGAACCATACTTAAACAGTCTTGCTTCACGAACCCATAAATCCATTATACCGCCTTCGTTCACTAAGTCATCGCTGACTGACTGAATGAAACAAGCGTGCGGCTGACAGTGTGAATAAGCATCCGCAGAACGTGTAAGTTCAGCAGAATCCGGATCAATGTAGAAATGTCCCTGCGAAGGTCCTGTAATGCCGTAAGCCCAGTGCAGGCCTGTGTTAAACCACTGCGGCGAATTCGGAGCAGCATACTGCATAGCAAGCATATAAACCATTTCATTGTAGAAATGTTTTGCGTCTGCTTCTGAATCAAAATACTTATACTTCCAGCCCCAGTAAGTCCAGCAGCCTGCGAGCCTGTTGAATACCTGTCTTGAATCATTTTCGGAAGTATATAAATCAGCAGTACCTGTTAAAGTATCTGTATCGACCTCACTGCGCTGAAGCCATTCAGGAACTCCTTCTTCCTTAACTTTCTTTAAAACTTTTGGTATACCTGCTTTACGAAAATATTTCTGCGCAATAATATCCGTAGCTACCTGTGACCAGTGTTTAGGTACAATAACATTATTCATTTCAAATACAACAGATCCATCGGGGTTACGAATCACGGAAGAACGTTTGTCATACTCAATCTGGTTTAGTGTAGTTGAACTTGTAAAAACTTTGTTTATTCTCATTCTCTTAAAACTTTCCCCTTGTAAATTTTATCTCTCTAATTTATGTAAATTATTTTAAATAATTACTATGATTTGCTTGAGTCTAATTTACAAGAAATAATTTTAAAATCAAATATCTTAATTTACGAAAACTGAAAATTTTCTGCTTGATTATTTAAAATATTTTACATCTACAACATAGATAATAAAATCATGCCCTAATTTTGAAATGTTTATTTTTTCGTACGGGTTTTAGAGTGAAAAAGACAAAGTAACAAAGACTGTTTCCCTGAATACAAACGTCACTTAAAAGCATAGCACCGTGTAACGCCTGTGTTTATAAGGGTTTTCGGGTATTAGTAAATTAATTATTATTTTCTGTGTTAAAAATTGAAAAGAAAACCTGCGGAACACAGCATTTGTAACTTTTAGTGTGTAAGAATTTTATCCGAATCAGCAAAGAGAGGATTGCAAACGGTGTATGACAAAATCTATGCCTAATAAAATAGGTTTAGAATAATTATTTTCAATTAAACAGCAGGATTATGGAAGCAGAAAAGTTTATAATTAAAAACGAGTTTACAGACTCTGAGAATACAGTTGAAATCGTTAATCCGTACAGCGGAAAAACAGTTAAGCGACTATATAAAACGTCAAGAGAACAGGTAAACGAGTCTCTCAACTATTTGCACTCTGTTTTTCTGAAATATAAGCTTGTTCCGTCTTACATAAGAGCAGAATTGCTGGATTTAGTCTGTCTGAAAATTTCCAAAAGGAAGGAAGAGTTAGCTCAGCTTATCACTCTTGAGACAGGAAAGCCGATAAGGTTTTCAAGAATAGAAATTGACAGGGCAATTTTCACTTTTAAGACAGGTTCAGAGGAAGCAAAACGGATTGAAGGCGAAATAATTCCTTTAGACCAGTTCAAAGGTTCTGAAGGTAAGAGCGGATACGTGAAAAGATTTCCTATCGGAGTGATACTCGCAATTACACCCTGGAATTTCCCCGTCAATCTTGTTGCGCATAAATTATCACCTGCTTTAGCATCAGGAAATACTGTATTATTAAAACCTGCTTCGGCATCTTTATGCAGCGGAATAGAAGTTGTGAAAATTATAAAAGAAGCATCGGACGAATTAGGGTTTGGATATTGTCCTGTGAATGTAGTTACTTCTTCGGGTTCGGAAATCGAGGAGTTTTTAGCCGACGACAGGATAAAGATGATAAGTTTTACCGGTAGCCCTTTAATCGGCTGGGGAATCAAGAAGAAACTTTCGAAGCAAAGATTATCGTTAGAACTTGGCGGGAATGCGGGAGTGATCGTTGACAAGGACACAGATATCGACACAACAGTTCCAAAGATAGTGAACGGTGCATTCTATTCAGCAGGACAGTCTTGTATATCTGTTCAAAGGGTTTATGTGCACAGCAGCATATACAAAGAATTTGAAGAAAAGATTGTAAATTTGACTAAAAAGGCTGTTTTTGGAGACCCGAACGATGAAAATTGCTTGTCCGGACCGATGATAAATGAGGCAGAAGCAAAGAGAGCGGAGCGCTGGATTCAGGAAGCACTTGAGTCAGGCGGTAAGATTCTGGCAGGCGGAAAAAGAAACGGAGCAGTACTTGAACCGACAATATTAACTAATGCGGCGAATGCCTGCAACGTATGTTCGAAGGAAGTATTTGCACCTGTGATGGTATTAAAAGAGTTTAAAGACTTCAAAGAAGCGGTTGCAGAAGTTGATAATTCAGATTTTGGTCTGCAGGCAGGTGTGTTTACGAACGATTTAAAGAATGCGATGTACGCTTTCGAGAACATTGAAGCGGGCGGAGTTGTTATAAATGAAGTATCTGCTTACAGGGTTGACTCGATGCCTTACGGCGGAATGAAACAATCAGGACTCGGCAAAGAAGGAATAAAGTATGCAATCGAAGAAATGACCGAAAGAAAAATATTAATAATATAAACAATAAACATATAATGGAAAAGAATTCAAAGATTACGGTATTCGGAGGCACAGGAATGCTTGGGAGTGCTGTTGTGAGAAGTTTAAAAGGCAAAGGATTTACGAATGTAGATGCCATATCAAAAGATACAGGGTTTGATTTGCTTAATAAACAAATGGTCGACGACTACATAATAAACATAAAACCAGATTATATGTTTATGGTAGCGGGGCTTGTGGGAGGAATACTTGCTAACAATTCCAGACAGGCAGATTTTCTTTATCAGAACTCTTTAATGATACTTTACACACTTGAGTCGTTAAAAACATATTCACCGAAGACAAAGATACTGTACACAGGTTCTACGTGCATATACCCGAAAGAAAATCCACAGCCGATAAACGAGTCAAGGTTTATGACAGGACCTCTTGAAGAAACCAACAAAGGATATGCTGTTGCGAAAGGAATGGGAGTTGTTGCCTGCCAGCTTTACAGAGACCAGTACGGAATAAACGCAATAGAAATAATGCCGACGAATATGTACGGACCGAAAGACAATTACAACCTAAACAACAGTCACTTCTTTGCAGCGATGATAAAGAAACTTGTTGATGCAAAGAGAGAAGGAACCGCCCCTACATTCTGGGGAACGGGCAAACCAAGAAGAGAAGCATTACACGTTGATGACTGTGCAAACGGATTAGTTTATCTGATGGAAAACTACAACAGTCCGGACATTGTGAACATCGGAACAGGAATAGACCACACGATTGCAGAATATATAGATATAACAAAAAATTTAGTTGGATACGACGGCGTGATAAACTGGGACACAACAAAGCCTGACGGAATGTACCAGAAACTTACAGACATACAAAGATTAAAAACCATAATGCCTGAATTCAAACCAAGAACTTTTGAAGAAGGCGCAGCACAAATACTGAAAGAAGATTTCGGAATGTAATCTCGAAAATAACCGCTCCTGGTTCTATTAAAAAATTGAATCGGGAACGGTTTCCATTTCTCACTAATAACTCCAAGATGTTTTTTCTAATTTATTAAATTTAATAAAACATTGACAGATAGTCTTATGACTACCATCCTTTTTTCAATCTATCTTGGCCACTCCTTGGTCT
>JBMOHR010000157.1:0-6400 GCA_049317745.1 Ignavibacteria bacterium | reverse complement strand
GCTTCCTCGAGAACTTTTTCGTGAGCCATAAGTTCTGCCCTCCGTGCCTGGTATTGCACTACGGGTGACCTGCTTACGATAGCACCGATGTCTTTATAATTTACAGTGTACACCCTGTCCTGCCGGTCGCCGATGCCCGTCATTCCGTAATCCATAGGAGTGTCGGAGCGGATTATTCCGTAGATGTACTTTCCTTCTTTTATATTTTCCTGTGCTTTTATCATAATATTTTCTCTTAAGTAATTTATTAATGTTCCCCGTTCACATTTCCCACGTTTCGGGAATGATTACAAGATTGACAAAATTGAATACAGGTAACGGAAAAGTGTAAACAAAATCGTACCTGTTTTTGAACTGTGCACCTATGTCTGACATAATATTATCTATCTCAACTTCCCTTCCGCTGCTAACAAGAAAGGCGGTGTTCATAAACATAGAATCAGAACCCGTTTTGTTCTGTCTGAACGCACTGTATATCTTCTTGAACATATCGCATATAGTTTCTGCTTCGTCTTCCTTCTTCTGCATCAGTGCTTTTTCAACGAGCATTCCTGTCTTTACTATTTCTTCATTCTTTTTGTCGGATTCTGCAAGTTTATTAATTCTCTTCTTCATTGCCTGCAGTTCGGTGTTATCACTGTTAATCTCTTCGTATATATCGGGCATTGCCTTCCAGGTTCCTCTTATGTTAAGTTCAACTTTGTTCTCAAAGCTGTTCAGGATTTCTGAAAACTCACCGTACTTTCTGTCAAGAAGATTCCTAATCTCATCAGGAGTGGCTGCAATAGTACCGAACTTAACGGGTATAACGCGGTTGTGTTCTTTCATTACAGTTTCTATCACTTTCTGGTGTGCAAGAATGTTTTCAGGAGTGATTGCGAGTTTGTTCAGAGGATGGCTGCTTACGACCATGCTTAATTCCCTGAAACCGATAGTAGTTACTAAATCGTCATCACCTCCGACACCCGTACAGTCGAAATTGCTTTCGCAGTCGGATGCAATTATACAGTAAACATATTTTCCGTCTTTTTGCATATTAGTATTTCATTTTTAACGACATCAGGTTTCTTAAGACGTCTTTTTTTTCGAGTGAGAAACTACCGTTATTTGATTTCTTTTTTAAGTTAAGAGAATAATCGAGCAAGGTATGATAAGCATCGCTAATCCTGTTATACTTAGCAGAATTATCAGTGCCGTTATCTTTATCGGGATGATACTTCTTCGCCATTTGTTTAAAGGCATCTTTTATATCCTTTGCTGAAGTTATACCGCTTAATGCGAGTTCGTTTCCGGCTTCTTCAATTAAGTCGTACTCAAACTCTTTTAATTCGATTGTGTAAAAACTGTAACAAGGAAGCGGACCGACAATCTTAAAGTTCAGTTCCCCTTTGAATTCCTCGTCTATTGCGTTAATAATATTTTCAAATTCCTCCTGCATCTTTCCTTTAATCAGGAAAGCAGTATTTAGAACCATCTGATCGTTCATCACTTCGTGTGCTTTCATTTCTTTGCTTAACGGCGACAACAGTTCGGTAATTCTTGCAGCAAATGTATCTCTCACTTCATCAATCTTTGATTTAAACAGCTTCCCGATTTCTATCTGGTCTGACTGCTCTACATTACCGCCTTTACTCATTATCTTTTCTTTCATATCCTTAATGTCGGGATGCTGCGAAAACTTTTCTATTATTCCGCCAAAATCACTCCACGTGGCAACTACATCCAGTTCAACATTGTTTTCTGTTTTTGCAAATGTATCTGATATTAATTCATAACCTGTTTCTGTTATCTTCAGTAAATCCTTTTTATTGTTCAATATCGTTCCAAGCCTGAACGGCACTACCGCAGTACAGCCGCTGTTCATGATGCCTTCAATGGTCTTCTGATGATGAACAAGAAGCTGCGCGAGTGATTCCATGTTGAGGTTCGTGAAATCAATTTTTTCCATATCGGAAACAACAGCAATTACATCGCGGAAGGTAACAGTATAGATATCGGAGCCTAAAGTATTTAACAATTTTACCGTGTCATAACCGGCTTCTATAAAACCGTATAAGTAAATTCCTTTATTGTTCATTTTTATTGGATTTATAATTTAAGACCATTTTGTTTAAAAACTAATTTAACCGCTTCATCAAAGTGATTATCCATAATTAAGATATCGTACTCAGTATCTTCTGATTTTCCTTTGTTCTTTTCTATCACGTCGCGTATTGCGAGCATTGCTGCCTTTCTGCATATAAAACCTATATCAGAACCCGTAAGACCTTCAGTGTTCTGTGCAAGTTTTTTCATGTTAACTTTTTTCCCGAGCGGTTTATTTCTTGTATGGATACTGAATATCTTTTCTCTTGTCTCTGTATCAGGTACGGGCAATTCGAATATTAAGTCGAAACGTCCGCTTCTTAACAGTGCAGGGTCTATTAAATCTATTCTGTTAGTTGCAGCAAGTACTATAACACCTTTTAATTCTTCGATACCGTCCATTTCAGTGAGGAACTGTCCGATAACCCTTTCGATAACACCGGAACCTGAACCGTCACTGGTCCGTCGTGGTGTAAGACTGTCTATTTCATCAAGAAAAAGTATGCACGGTGCCGCCTGCTTGGCAAGTCTGAATAATTCACGCACACCTTTTTCAGATTCACCTATGTAGCGGCTTAATATCTGCGGACCTTTCACAGAAATGAAATTAACTCCGCTTTCACTCGCGAGTGCTTTTGCAAGGTATGTTTTTCCCGTTCCGGGTTTTCCGTGAAGTATAATTCCTTTAGGCGGAACGCTGTCTGCCTTTTTGAATAAGTCAGCGTGGTTTAAAGGCCATTCAACTGCTTCTTTCAGTGCTTCTTTTATTTCTTCAAGTCCGCCTACATCTTCCCATTTAACGTCAGGTATTTCAACGAATACTTCCCTTATTGCCGACGGCTCGACTTCTTTCATTGCATCATAAAAGTTATCCATCGTCACTTCAAGTTTCATTAGTAAATCATAAGGTATTTCAGCAATCTCGTAATTAATCTGCGGGAGTATTTTTCTGAGTGCAGTCATTGCAGCTTCACGTGCGAGGGCTTCTAAATCAGCTCCGACAAAACCGTGAGTTATTTCAGCAAGTTTCTCCAGATTAACGTCTGATGATAAAGGTATACCGCGTGTATGAATGTGGAGTATTTCAAGTCTTCCTTTTCTGTCGGGTATCGAAATTGATATTTCCCTGTCGAAACGTCCCGGTCTTCTTAAAGCAGGGTCGATAGAGTTTGGTATGTTCGTTGCACCTATAACAATGACTTTTCCTCTTGATTCGAGTCCGTCCATCAGAGATAATAACTGTGCAACGACTCTTTTCTCTACCTGTTTTTCGCCGCCCATCTCTTCCCTCTTTGGTGCGATTGCATCAATTTCATCTATGAATATTATCGACGGTGCGTGTGCCTGAGCTTCTTCGAATACTTTTCTAATGCGACCTTCGCTCTCGCCGTAAAACTTTCCCATTATTTCAGGGCCTGAGATATTGATAAAATATGCTTCTGTTTCGTTCGCAACTGCCCTTACGATGAGTGTTTTCCCTGTTCCCGGAGGACCGTAGAGAAAAACACCTTTCGGAGGTTCAATGCCGAGTCTTATGAATATTTCAGGATACTTTAAAGGGAGTTCAATCATTTCCCTGATTCTCTGAACCTGATTCCCGAGACCGCCAATGTCTTCGTAGGATATTTTGCTCTTGTCTTCTTTAACACTCTTAGAAAGTTCAAGGTTTAAAACTGTATTCGTGTTTATTAAAACTACTCCTTCGGGAGAAGTACCTGTTACGGTATAATCAACTGAACTTTTTCCGAATAATGTTGCTCTTACCCTGTCACCTTTTGAGACGGGTAACCCGGTAATGAGTGAACCGATGTACTTAACGTCATCGGCTTTGAATTTAGAACCCGATATTGATTCCGGCTTAAGGTTTATTTTTACTGCCTGTTTACATTCTGTTTTAATCAGTTTAACTTTTTCATCAATCCCTGACTGTACGTTCAGCCTTGTTACTCCGTCTATCTGAATAATTTGTTTATCCCTGTCTTCGGCATAACATGGCATAACTTTAACCGGTGTTGAACGGTTTCCTTCTATAAGGATTATGTCACCGGGTTCAAGACCGTTAAGTTTCATGTCTTTCGGGTCGATACGTGCAATAGCTCTTCCGACATCCTTTACAAGGGCTTCTTTGACTCTTAACGCAGTATCTTTATTTGACCGGCTCATATATTATGAATACATTTTAATAACTGTTTAAATCTTTTCCGTCAAACAAAAAAGATTCTAAATTCTGAAGAGCGGGAATTCCGATTATTTCTTCAGGCATAACAGGAACCGTGACTATGTTCAGAGATTTAAAAGTGTCGTGTACTTTCTGCAGATGTTTACTCTGTGACACTTTTCTTTTCTTACAGAAATCACATCCTGTAGATTCCATTACGTTGTTGATGACCATCTGTTTTATGCTGACGTCAAACTTTCTCAATTCACAAAGCAGTCTTTCCGTTTCGAGTATTGCCATCGATTCAGGTATGCACACGGGAATAAATTCAGACCTGGAACTGTCTTTTAAGATATTCTCAATTCTTTTAACAGTTTTCTTCAGACTTAAGAGTAAATCGTCTGCATTATCTTTCTGATACGTTCCGGAAAACCTTTCCATCATAAACCTGTATTTCCATCTCATCTTCGCTGCAACTTTTATCCATAAGTCGAGCAACCGCGGAGAAGAAATAAGGCGCAAAGCGTGTCCTGTAGGGGCTGTATCAACGACGTATTTATCGTAGTTGCCTTCGCTGACAAGATTAATAATAGTCTTAAAACTCATAACTTCATCAATTCCGGGAATGGAAAGTGTAAGCATTTCATTTATGTCATCCTCATCAAGATACGTAGATGTTTCGAGCAGCTTCTTCAGTTCATCTTTATGTTCTTCTTTAAAATCAACGAGTGCAGCATCAGCATATACTTCAATGGCAGTAAGATTCTCAACTCCATCTACCGTTTGGAGTTTGAATCCTATTGCCTGTTGAAGAATATCTGAAACCGAATGAGCAGGATCAGTCGATATGAGTAATGTCTTAAAAGTCTTCGATAATCCGATTGCTGTTGCGACTGCACAGCTGGTTTTACCGACTCCGCCTTTACCTCCAAAGAAGATAAGTTTTAATTCATCACTGTATAATCCTTTTAATGGCATTTTCTATTTCTTTATTCTTATTTCAAGAATTCCGTTATTGTACTTCGATGTTAAATCTTTAATGTTCACTTTGCACGGCAGCAAGACCTCTTTTGAATATTGCCTGGTTTTGTTTATTGCAGATATTTCGAGAATATCTTCTTTTATATCAATCTTAATGTTGCTTTCTTCTATGCCGGGCATTTCTGCTATTATAACTAACTCATCTTTTTCATCGAATATATCTGTTATTGGTTCTCTCACTTCATCAACCCGTGGACCTTCAGGGGTTTTCTTAATATTACCGAATGTTTCTACTTTAGGTGAGCCGCCTACTGCTGATTTGATTGTGAAACCGTAAACCCCTTTCATACCCTTCTTCAGACTGTCAAAATTAATGTCTCCCTCTTTCTTTATCTCTCCCTTTTCTTCCAGTTTTCCCGCAAGGTCAACTAATCTTTCAATCCCTTTAAATAATCCCCCGAGTCCGAACAGGTCAAAATCAGCATCCTGATTCTTTTCTTTGCCTTTATCTGTTTCCATAGTTTTATAGGTTTTAGATTTATTACTAAATTACTTTGAGTTAAAACTCTTTTCAGACTTAATATCCCCGAATTAACTTTTGTCTTACCCTCAATGTTTTTATAGAATATCATAATATACTCCTTAAATTGCTTTGTTTTGATTTTCCAGTTTCTCGAGTCTTGCTACCAGGTCATCCTGTTTCTGAGCGAGTTCTTTTGCTTTTGAAGAAAGGTATGTATCATCCTGCCACCAGTTAATTCCCATTTCCATAGCCTTATCAACTGATGCGACAAGAAGTCTGATTTTTATCGTAAGCAGGTCTATGTCAGCAATCTGTATCTTAATGTCCCCTGCTATCACAATTCCTTTATCGAGAACTCTTTCGAGTATATCTGCCAGGTTTGTAGCCTGAATCGAATGTGTTAAATTTTCTGCCATTTCACTTTACCCGTTTAATTTTTCTTACATCTGTTAACATTCCTAATAATCGATAGACATAGTCTTCCACTTCGTTTTTCCTTCTTTAGCGTTAACGGAGTTTCTCTTGCTGCTTTTCCTTCCAGTGCCTAAACTTACTTTCATGTGTTCTGTCTTTTCCGAATAAAATTTCTCAATATCCCTCAGGTTTGCATCAATAGATTCAAGCCGTATCAATATTCTGTCACGCTCCTTACA
>JBMOHR010000156.1:0-6439 GCA_049317745.1 Ignavibacteria bacterium | reverse complement strand
TCGCTAAAAGATTAAGACCATTAACTGATACTACTCCGAAATGTTTGCTCGATGTAGCAGGTAAGAACCTGCTTCACAGGACTATGGATAACGTTATCTCAAACGGCATTACAGACTTTGTCTTCGTTACGGGATACAGGGAAAATATGATTAAGGATTATTTAACGGCTAACTTTCCGAACGTAAAAATAGATTTTCTGACTAACGCCGATTATCCCAACAATAACAACTCTTATTCTCTCTGGATGACTAAGGATATGATTAAAGATAATTTTATTCTTCTCGACAGTGATATTCTTTTTAATGCAGGTATAATAACCAAACTTCTTGCAGATAAAAATGAGAACGCAGCAGCAGTTAACCTGAAAGTAAAACTGGACGAAGAACAGATTAAAGTTACTCTCGATGCTGACAACAGAATCCTCAGGATGGCTAAGGACGTTCCGCTCGATGAAGCAAGGGGTGAGTCAATCGGTATAGAGAAGTTCTCAAAGAGTTTCGGTAAAGAAATATTTGATGTACTCGACAGAAAGATTTTAAAGGAAAATAACGTTAATGAGTTTTACGAAAAGACGTTCGAAGAAGTAATAGCCCGCAATGATGCGAGGAACAGTATATACTGTGTAGATGTTTCAGATTATGAGTGCATAGAGATAGATACTGTTGAAGATTATTATAAGGCACAAAATGAATTTAAACACTTAAAACATTGAATAATTTTAGAAGAGGTATCGGCGGATTTAGTATGTTTCCGCCCGTTATAAAGTACTTGTTGATTTCGAACATCGCAGTGTTCCTGCTGCAGTACTTCTTCCTTGGAATGCTGAAGTCAGGCAATACTGCACTTGGAGATGTGTTCGTTAAAAACTTTGCTTTGTTCACTATTGACTCTCCGTTCTTTAAACCATGGCAGGTATTTACATACCAGTATTTGCACGGAGGATTTTCTCACCTGTTCTTTAATATGTTCGCACTCTGGATGTTCGGAATGGAACTGGAAAACCTCTGGGGCTCAAAAACATTCTTTATATTCTATACTGTATGCGGTGTGGGAGCGGGACTTACAAATATATTGATTGCACCACTCTTTACTACTATCGCTCCTAATGTTCCTACAGTAGGTGCATCGGGCTCTATCTACGGAGTGCTTATCGCATTCGGAATGATTTTTCCGAACAGGCTCATATACATTTACTTTATGCTGCCGATTAAGGCAAAATACCTTGTAGTCATATATATCTTAGTTGAAGTCTTTGCTGTTGCTTCACAGTCCGGACCGGGTATCGCCCACTTTGCGCATCTTGGCGGCGGTGTCGTCGGGTTCCTCTATGTTTATTTTATTTTGAATAAAGGGAAGCCAATGCAGTTCAAAGACCAGAACAAAACATCGAATGTCTTCGATAATTTCAAAGATATGTTTGAAAAGAAGAAGGAGGAAGAGCCGCCTCCAATTAAGCGGCCTGCAAATATTTACGATGCTAACTTTGAAGATATGACAAACAGTAAGTATGAAGATGATATGAGAAGAGACGAGAAGGAAACTGTAGCAAAGATTGATGCTATTCTCGATAAGTTAAGTGCTAACGGTTACGGTAGTCTGACAGACGAAGAGAAAAGGATATTATTCCAGGAGAGTAAGAAGTTAAGATGAGTTTTCCGAAACCCGTTTATAATAGGTTTAAAACAAGAGTCGTTAACATAGGAGATTTACCTCTCGGCGGAGACAATCCAATCCGTTTGCAGTCTATGACTACAACAGACTCAATGGATACAATCGCAACTGTCGAACAGTCAATCAGAATAATCGAAGCAGGCGGAGAATACGTTCGCATTACTGCACCAAGCATCAAAGAAGCAAACAACCTTCTTGATATCAGAAATGAATTGCGTAAGAGGGGATACAAAGCCCCGCTTATTGCTGATATACACTTCACTCCAAATGCCGCTGAAATAGCAGCACGAATCGTTGAGAAAGTAAGAGTCAATCCGGGTAACTATGCAGACAAGAAGAAATTTGAAACGATTGAATATACCGATAGCGAATACTCAGGTGAGCTTGAAAGAATAAGAAGTAAGTTTATACCTTTAATAAAAATCTGCAAGGAATACGGTACCGCAATGCGCATAGGTACGAATCACGGCTCTCTGTCAGACAGGGTTATGAGCAGGTTTGGTGATACACCCGAAGGTATGGTTGAATCTGCAATGGAGTTTCTGAGAATCTGTGAAGATGAGAACTATTACAATATCGTTCTTTCCATGAAATCAAGTAACCCACAGGTCATGGTTCAGGCATACCGAATGCTCGTTAAGCAGATGGTGAAAGAGAATATGAATTATCCTCTTCATCTGGGTGTAACAGAAGCAGGCGACGGTGAAGACGGAAGAATTAAATCCTCACTCGGAATTGGTACATTGCTCGAAGAAGGACTCGGTGATACTGTAAGAGTCTCTCTTACAGAAGAACCCGAGTATGAAATACCAGTTTGCAAAACTCTTGTGAACAGATACGGTGATTTTTCTAAATCTTTAACCGACATTTTTAAATTTTCCGAAACAATTAATCCATTTGCATATACAAGACGCGAAAGTTATGCTGTAAATAATGTTGGCGGCAAGAATGTTCCCGTTGTTATACTTTCTGCTAACGATGAAATCATTAAGTCTCACGAGGCATTGCGTGAAGTCGGTTACTACTACAGTGAAACTCTCGATAAGTGGAACATCGGTGATATGGCTCCCGATTATATTTATCTTGGCTCAAGGAACCTCGGTTATAATCTTCCCGGGACGCTCAAGAAGATATTCGATTATGCATTCTGGAACACACTTGAAGATAAATCGGATTCCTTACCATTGCTAAATGCATCAGAATATCTGGCTAATGTCAATTTAAACTTCAATAAATTCTTAGAGATTAATAGTCTGTCAGAAGAATTACTTAAAAAGATATCAGCAGACAAGAATCTTACTCTAATAATTAATGCAAAAGACTCTCTTTCATACAGAAGTATCAGAGACTTTGCTGGAAAGTTAATCTCTGATAAAATCGGTTGTCCTGTAATTATAAAACGTAATTATGATAATCTTACCGAAGACAAGTTTATGGTTTATCCTGCAACTGATGTCGGCGGACTTTTGATTGACGGTTTCGGTGACGGTATCTGGCTTGAGTCAGACATCGTATCAAAGAAAGTTATTAACAGTATTTCATTTGGAATACTTCAGGCATCAAGAACACGTATTTCCAAAACAGAATACATTTCCTGTCCATCCTGCGGCAGAACACTATTCGATCTTCAGGAGACTACTGCAAAGGTCAGAGAGAAAACAAATCACCTTAAAGGTCTGAAGATTGCAATTATGGGCTGTATCGTAAACGGTCCGGGCGAAATGGCAGACGCTGATTACGGTTACGTCGGAAGCGGAGTAGGTAAAATAACGCTTTACAAAGGAAAAGAAGTAATCAGAAGAAGCATCGATTCAGAAGTGGCAGTAGAAGAACTTATAAACCTAATCAAAGAAAACAACGACTGGGTTAATCCCGAAATACAATCCTAATTTAGAGGGTAACTCAAGCTTCCAGCTTGAGCGACAAATGTAATCAATTACTTTTCCTTGATTTATACGTATTAAATTTATATTTTATACGTATAGAAATATACTATGGAGACAAAACTAACATTAAAATTAAACCGCAGAACAATACAGAAGGCAAAAAAGTATGTCCTTATAAACAACACAAGCATATCCAAACTTGTAGAAAACTATTTTGATTCACTTACTGTAAAAGACGGCGGTTCAGAGGATGAAATATCTCCAGTAGTGAAGGAATTATCAGGTGTTATTAATCTTAAGGACACTAAAGATAGAAAAACAGCCTACGCAAAGTATTTAAGCAAAAAGTATAAATGAAAAAGGTACTCATTGACACGAATGTAGTAATTGACCTTCTTGCACAGAGAGAACCGTTTTATAAAAATACTTCCAGGTTGTTTACTCTTGCCAGTAAGAAACTTATTACCGCTTATGTCTCATCGCTTACATTAGTCACTACTCATTTTATTGTCTCAAGAGAATTATCTGAAACTGAGACAAGAAAAGTAATCAGGAGGTTTAAATCGATTGCAAATGCTCTGGACTTGAAAGACGCTTATTTGAATATGGCTCTCGATTCTGACTTTAAAGATTTTGAAGATGCTATTCAGTATCATACTGCTTTATCCAATAATCTTGATGCCATAATTACACGCAATAAAAGAGATTTTAAGAAATCACATATTCCTGTGTATACAACAGAGGAGTATCTGGAATTATATTTTAAAAAATAATCAATCTTTATGAAAGCATTAATCGTACACGCACATCCCGAAGATAAGTCATTTTGTACTGCCCTTAAGAACACTGCAGGTGATTTCTTTTCTTCAAACGGAAATGAAGTTAAGGTATCCGACCTTTATAAGATGGGATTCAATCCTGTAGGCAGTAAAGATGATTTTAAGGAGGCGGGCAATCCCGACTTCTTTAAGTATCAGCTCGAACAGTCAAACGCATTGACAAAAGATTTGTTTACTGATGATATCAAGGCAGAGATGGAGAAATTTGTATGGGCCGATGTAGTAATATTCAATTTTCCTTTGTGGTGGTTTTCCGTACCTGCTATAATGAAAGGCTGGGTTGACCGTGTATTTGCAATGGGATTCTGCTACGGCGCTGGTAAAGGTGTTTACGAAAACGGTACTTTCAGGGATAAGACATCTTTTCTGTGTCTGACTACAGGCGGTCCTGAGCAGTCGTATCAGGAAAGTGGATTCAACGGTGACATCAATAAAATACTGTTTCACGTAAACCACGGAATGCTTCACTTTGTAGGTATGAAAGTCCTTCCGCAGTTCGTCTGTTATGGTGCGGCAAGGATTACAGAGGAAGAAAGAAAATCAAAGCTCGAAGAATACAAAGCCTATCTTGCTAACATTAACACAACCAAACCGATTTTCGAATAATAAAAAAGGGCTGTCATTTATATGACAGCCCTTCTTTTAAAGCTTAACCTTCTTATTTTATAACCGACATTCTCTTTACATCTGAGAATCCGTTTACTTCCATCTTATAGAAATAAACACCTGAAGATAAATTCTTTGCGTCAAATTTGTAATTGTAGTTTCCGGGATTCATTTCCTGAGACACTAAAGTTGATACTTCTCTTCCGAGTATATCAAATACTTTAATACTAACCAAACCTGCTTTTGATATTGAGAAATTAATGTTTGTTGTCGGATTGAACGGATTCGGATAGTTCTGTGATAATTTATAAGATGCAGGAGTCTGTGATTCATTGTTACCTGTTTTTGTGAGCAAAAATCTGTTCCAGTAAACCTTTCTTCCTGCGCCGCTTCCACCGACCCATGCTGTCCCTACGTCTGCACCACCTACTTCAATAATAATTGGTTTGTAATTCCTTGTAGACCAGTTCGGATAGTATTGCGATATTTGCGACAAACCGTAGAATGTTTGCGGAGTACCTGCAACTGCATACTTGTACATAAGTTTATCTGTAAGGTTTGTTGCTCCGCCCGACTGTAAACTGTCGCTGTAATAAATAAAATCACAATATTTCGTTGTCGTTCCGCTAATTCCTATATTAAAATAATATTCATCTGTGTTCGGATTTCCAGCTGCGAGGAAAGGTGCACTGTATGTTACACCATTGTCTGTGCTTGTCATACATTTAATATCGATTGCACCTGAATATCCTTCTGTGTAATAAAACCAGACATTACTGTTCGCTGCTATTACATCAAACTCATTACGAAAAGCCAGAGAATCTGTCATAGTCGTAAAACTAATAGATCCTATTGTACCGGGAGCCGTTTCTCTGTATTTTGCAACACGGAGCATTGATCTTTCAGGCACGGGATTCAGATATCCTCTGTAAACCGCAAATAAGGTATCAGATGTTACAGACATATTCATTCTCACGTTTTTACTGAGTGATGCAACATATCCTGTATTTTGCCAGGTCATTCCGAAATCTGTAGAACCCCATCTCCTTAATCCACCTGATTCTGTTGTAATCCAAAGATAAACAGAATTTGTAGAACTTTTAACTACGTCAAAATCATTTACATTAAGTGAGTCGAAAGCTTTCATTGCATTTGTCATGATATTCCATCTGTAAACCTGTGTACCGTAAGTGAACCAACAAAGGACAGAATCATTGCTCATTGCAAGCATTTTAAGACGCGGGAAATTAATTCTGTTGGTAATTGAGTTTGGATGAGTTGTCCAGGTATTTCCCTGGTCGGTTGACTTGCGGATAATCAGTCCTGATGTTGTTGACAACGTATCATTTATTGCAATGTATATAGTTCCGTTTGGTGTAGAAACTATGCACACGACAGTAAATTAACAAGGTTATAAAACTCATCGAGATAACAAT
>JBMOHR010000155.1:0-6444 GCA_049317745.1 Ignavibacteria bacterium | reverse complement strand
CTTACACTTTAATGTTTTCAAAGTATAAGAAGAAAATATTATTGTCTGTTACTTTCGGAGCATTAGTCTTTCTTGCCTTCAGTATTTACGCCGATTTCGGGAACCTGCTTGTATCTTTTTCAAAGTTTAACTGGTACTGGCTTCCTGCAGTACTTGCACTTTCGTTTGGGAACTACATTGTCAGGTTCTTTAAATGGCAGTATTATCTTAAGATTTTGAACATCAGTATCAAACCATTAAAATCATTTCTTATATTTTTTTCCTCATTCATAATGAGTGTGACTCCTGGTAAGATGGGGGAAGTGCTGAAATCATTTCTACTTAAAGAGGAAACTGGAACACCGGTTAGTGTATCAGCTCCGATAATACTGGCTGAAAGAATAACAGATTTCCTGTCAATTGTAATATTGTGCATAATAGGTGCTGTTGTCTTTGATTATGGAAGAGATATAGTAATAGTAACAGGGGTGTTTTTTGTATTACTTACGATAATACTTAGTTCAAAGAAACTATCCCTCAAGATAATTTCTATATTCGAAAGAATAAAGTTTACTGAAAAGCACGCCGAAAAACTCTATACAGCTTATGAAAGTACATATAACTTAATAAAACTAAAGCCATTGCTGATTGTTGTAGGTATGAGTCTCATCGCCTGGTTTTTTGAATGTCTTGGTTTTTATATTGTTTTAAGAGTGTTTACGAGTGTTTCGAATATAGAGGTTACAGTGCTAACAGCTACATTTATTTACACTTTCTCTACATTAGTAGGCGCAATTGCTATGTTACCGGGCGGCCTGGGAGTAACAGAAGCATCCCTTACAGGTTTGCTAATATTCCTGAAAATTCCTAAAGATATCTCAGTCGCTGCAACAATAATCATCAGGGTTGCCACATTATGGTTTGCTGTAATTCTTGGTGTAATTGCAGTTCAGATTTATGGGAAATGCAATAAGATAAATACAGATGAAATGACCGAATCAAAATTACAGTAAAAATATATTTTTCTTATTCCTATAAAATTGATAAACCCAAAGCAATTCTATATATAAACATCTTTGCATCCCATAGAAACCAAAAGGAGAATATGAAGTGTGACCATCATTAATGACTCTAATATGATCAATGTTGAGATATATGAAAAGTACATATTTATGCTGGAGTTGTAATACTCAAATGTCGGAAAGTGAATGCTCATTTTAGGAATCACAGCATTTCAAAAGCAGAAAATTATATTAAATTGCAATGCAGTCATAATCGGGACTGATTGAATAGATCCGCAAGTTGCTTCATAAAGAAAGGTAACCGTAGTAGTTGTTTTTTTTCTTTTCTTTTTGCTACTTTTTCTTTTCTTTTTAAGGTTTGTTAATATTGTTAGTAAATTATATCTATTTCTATTTTAATTTAAAAGAGAGAATCGTGTATCTCTTTTATTTGCCGCTGTATACTGTTTTCCAATCTAAATGGATTCAGGTTTGATTTTATTTCCTTTAAGGTTTGTTTAATTTCCTTCTTTATAAATTTTGATTCTTTTACTCTTTGATAAGGTGTCTTTGCCTCATCGTATTTCTTTATTACTTTTGAACCAACTCTAACTTTGCTTATTTGTTTTACTGAGGGTATAAAAAAGTTTAGAAACATTGAGAACTCATTCCTATATAGTTTGTTCATCTTTTCTACTGCTTTATGAGTCTCTATTCTGTCATATCCCATATATTGTCTTACTATTGTCCAGTTCTTCTGCTCTATGTGTGCGTTATCGTTCTTCTTGTATGGTCTTGAGCGGGTATATTCAACCGCATTCTTTCGCTTTCTTAAATATTTATATAGATGCCAGTTGATAAATTCATTCCCATTGTCTGAGTCAAATCCAAGTATCTTAAACGGTAAATCATTTTCTATATCTGCTATGGCTTCTACTACAGCCTTTTCTCCTTTTCCTAATACAGCTCTTTGTGCAGTCTCCGCCGCGGCGGATAGCTATATCTACAAGGTCTATTGTGTATGCCATCGTTCCAGATAATGATCCTCCGCAGTGTACTACGGTATCTGCTTCAAAATATCCCGGTCTTGACTCATTCCATTGGTTAGTTTTTATTGGTATCATTTCTCTTATTATTGACCCCGGTTTCGTTGTTGATAACCCTCGTTTTTGATATCTGTTTCTGTATCTTGCTAACAGTCTATCTATCGTTGAAGGCGATATTTGTCTCAGCAATTTCTTGTCTTCTTCTGTTAGTTTTCCAACTTCGTCTTCTTCTTCGTAAAACTTTAACCATTCTTTCAATGGTACTATTAAACGCTTTGAGCATATTAAATTTGTCTTTTTCCATACATCCTGAATATATGTCTCTATTGCTCTGCCGTAATATATCTTCGGCCTCCCTATTTTTAACCTTGACTGGGGTTTGAGACGTGTTTCACGGCTTAATTTCCTTATCGCATATTTTCTGTTGTAACCACATACTTTACAAAATTCATCAAGTATTATACTCTTCTCATTCTTATCTGTATTCTTGTACCTGTTTTTAATTTCTTCGTAATACTCCATTTTTGATGCCTTCGTCATAAAAAGTAACCTTTTAACTTTATACTACGGTTACATTACTTTTGAGGCAACGACTTTGTTTTTGCCTAACACTTGGTTACATTATTTATGACGCAATGCGTCCGATTGCATTTATATATATATTCATTGACATTCAGCGCTTCAATTATTATTTTTATTTATCCCTTACAAAACTATAAAACATTTAGTTCAAATGAATATTGATCGTTTAAAAGAATTAACTCAGAAACATACTTTAATTAAAGCGGCATTATATCCTGCAATAATTTCGAAACGTTTGCTTCTTAAAAAGAAAGATTCACTCCTCCAAAAGAAAATGCAGTGGCAGAAAGAGGTATTGGATAATTTGGGAGAAATGTTGATCGGTGATCCGATTATAAGGGTTAATGAATTTAACGGTATATTTTCTGTTGACTCTCATAGTGATATTTTTGGAAGGGTAATTATAGATTTGTGTTACGAAGAAAAGCTTTCTAAACTGTGTTTAAAGTATCTTGATATTAATAAAGATGTTATTGATGTTGGTGCAAATATTGGGCTTTATACTGTGATGTTCGCGAAAAATTTGTCCCCGCAAAAAAAGGTATTGTCTGTTGAACCCACTAAAAATGCTCTCCAGCGACTTCGGAGGAATATTGAAATGAATGGTGTCGTGAATAAAGTGGAGATTTTTGAAGGAGTCGCTTCGGATAATAATGGATCAGCTGAAATTAAAGTAATAAAAGGTAAAGAAGAATATTCTAGTTTAGGCGAAATGTTGCACCCCTGGATTACAAATGAAAAGTGGATTCTTGAAAAGGTTATTAGTACGACTTTAGATAAATTGGTTGATGAAAAATCTCTTAATCCTGGTTTTCTGAAGGTTGATGTTGAAGGTGCTGAACATTTGGTCTTTAAAGGTGCTGGGAAGGTATTAAGTGAAAAGAGACCAATTATACTCTCCGAGTTATCTGACTTCTTATTAAATAGAAATGGTTCTTCTGCTATGGAAGTTATAGACATCATTAAATCACATGGATATGATGTCTTCGACCCGATAAATCCTTCTGTTCAACCTGGTATTGAGGCATTTGGGGATATTATGTGCTTCCCAAAAGAAATGAATGTTCTAGATATTAATGCTGTAAATTAATTAATAAGTAGTTTAAACAGTATAATCTTATTGATTCTAATATTGTAATTATTATTCACAAAATGCTGAAGAAAATCAATTATTGATTTCGGGCAAATTTGGTTTGACTTTAAGGTCTCTGCATCGTTAACCTTCCTTTCCTCTCGTTTGGTTAAAGTGAATTAGTAATGGATCCTTTGCTGAATAAGAGGTTTCCTATCATTAATAAAAAGATATTAATTATCCGGACCTTTGTATTTGTATATTGTAAATTTAATTAGGTTATACATTAATCATTAGCTATGCTTTTTCCTACAACTGTATTGCAGAAATATCATATAATGTGTATTTTTGTATCGCTGCTAGATGTTAGGTAATTTTAAAATATACAGAAATGGAAAAGATTAAATTGAACATATGCTCGATAGGTGACTCAAAAAACCCTAACACCTGGTCAGGGACTCCTTTTAATTTATATTCGGAGTTGCTCAAACTGGATTGTTTAGGTGATGTTATTAACCCAATCGCATCAACTAATAAATATGAAAACAAATTTACTGAATTGATTAGTAAATTATATTACAGAAGTTCGTATAATTATGAACGTGGTCGACTCAGGAGATATCTTTATTCAGGAAAAGTAAAAACAGAAACCGCAAGAAGTTTCTCAAATTTAACTTTGCATACCGGGACTCTTACTTTGCCTTTCCTCAGTCTACCCTGTAACCAGAAACATTATTTATTCTGTGACTCAACATGGAAGTTGTGGTCTTCGTTTTCAACAGATATGAATGGATTTTCGGTGAGATTATTAAAAGATGCTGAAGAATTAGAGAAAAAAGCCTATCATCAGATGGAACATATTTTCCCGATTAGTGAATATGTTAAATATAATTTAATTGAACACTATGGAATAAGTTCTGATAAAATTACTGTCGTTGGTACTGGACTGGGTGTCATAAAGCCATTTACAGGTAAAAAAACATATTCAAATGGAAAGATCTTGTTTGCTGCAAAAGGAAGATTCGGCGATAAAGGTGGAAATTTAGTTCTTGAGGCATTTAGATTGGCATTGAAAAGTAATCCAAATTTAGAACTCTCAATCGTTGGTCAAAACGAATATACTGAAAAAATTAAATTACCAAATGTGAAAGTATATGGTTTTATACCAATTGAAGAATTACAGGTTATATTTAATAATAGTTCGTTATTCCTTATGCCGGCTTTAAATGAACCTTGGGGCTTAGTCTATTTAGAAGCATTAGTTTGTAAAATTCCTATCATAGGAATGAACAGAAATAGTTTCCCGGAAATATCAGATTATGGTAACTATGGTTTTGGGTTAGACAATGTAAACCCGGAATTATTGTCGAAAATAATTATCAATGCATTCGAAAACCCTGTACAACTCGAAGAAATGGGGAAGAAGGCACAGGAATATTGTTTGAATAAATTCACTTGGGAGAAAACAGTTCTAAAAATCATTCATAAAATAGTAAATTTGAAAAAATGAAGAAATCAATTGTAATAACATCGATATTTAATCCTACAGAAGCTGTAGTATCTTTTTCTCGAATGAATAACTATCAGCTGATTGTTGTCGGTGATAAAAAAACACCTCTGGATTGGCATGCTGATAATGTTGATTATATCTCTGTAACCCAACAGGGGGCGTTGGATTTTGAACTGGCTAAGGTTTTGCCTTTTAATCATTATTGCAGAAAAATGATAGGTTATCTTAAAGCTATTCAAAATGGGGCTGTTTATATTGTAGATACTGATGATGATAATAACCCAAAAGATAATTGGACCTTTCCAGAATTTGAAAATATATTTGAGAGCATACCTGAAAATAAAGGGTTTGTAAACATTTATGAACTTTTTACTGAACAAAAAATATGGGCTCGTGGATTACCACTAAATTTGATAAATAAACGTTTTGACCTCGAAAAATCCTTGAAATCAGTGAATTGCAGAATTGGTATCTGGCAGGGGCTGGCAGATGAAGATCCTGATGTTGATGCTATATATCGTTTAACAAATGATACTCCTTGTTATTTCAATGAACGTGAGCCTGTTGTTTTAGGGAAAGGTACTATTAGTCCTTTTAACACTCAAAATACAATAATTAGAAAAGAACTCTTCCCATTATTGTATTTGCCAACTTATGTTACCTTCAGGTTTACTGATATTTTACGTGGTTTGGTTGCCCAGCCAATTATGTGGCTGTATGATTATAAACTCGGTTTTGTGAATGCAACAGTTGTACAAAAAAGAAACCCACACGATTATATGAAAGATTTTATCTCTGAAATACCCATGTACCAAAATTGTGAAAAGGTAATTGAATTAGTTGTAAATTCTATTTTAAGTACTGATAGCATAGAATCAAATATCTACAATGCATATCACTCATTGCTCCGGTCAAAAATTGTTTGTGGCGAGGAAATTAAAACATTAGAAGCTTGGTTGAAAGATCTGGGTAAAATAATATAAATTGTCTGTTTAAATCCTTTTCTTAAATAGATTTTAATGGCTTTTGTCCCTCAAATTTAAATAATATCGGTTATCATGTTTGTGTTTAAATTCCCAATTCCAAATGATAATAATATCCACAATATCATCACGATTTACTGCCAAAGACCTTATTTTATAACATTTAACCTTCGTTTTAATATTCAAATTAATATAATTGATTAAACAAATTGTACCAGAAATTGACTGATTATTAGAGGACTAACCGTATTGTTACCCAAAACTCATTTGT
>JBMOHR010000154.1:0-6504 GCA_049317745.1 Ignavibacteria bacterium | reverse complement strand
AATCATCGAGCACAAGACTTCCCATGTTCACACAACAAGACGAGTCGCATTTGTTTGAATCCTTTTTGATTTGTGCAAAAGAGATATTACCAGCAAATGTTAATAGTAGGAATAAATATATCGTTGCTAATCTGATTTTATACATACACCCTTTGCACCCTGTCGGCCATAGAACAAATCACTTCATAAGGAATAGACTTTACAATTTTTGCAATCTTATCTGCACCGAGATTATTATTCCCTTCCTTTCCAATCAGCAGTACGTCATCACCAATCTTTACAGTGTTCTTTACGCCAAGGTTCACCATCAGCCAGTCCATAGTTATCATACCGGAAATGGGATACAACTTATCATTAATACAAACCTTTCCCACGTTAGACAACGAACGCCAGTAACCATCGCCGTATCCGACAGGTATAGAGCCTATAAATGTTTTATCCGCAGTGAAGTACTTTCTTCCGTATGATATGCTTGTGTTCGCGTCAACTCTTTTAATGAACGTTACCTTCGACTTCAGACTCATAATCGGCATAAGTTCAATCTTATTCTTAACTTCATCGGAAGGATAATAACCGTAAAGCAAAAGCCCGGGTCTGACCATATCGAAGTATGAATCTTTCAGGTCGAGAATTGCACCGCTGTTAGCAGCATGGACGATAGGAAACTCCATCCCTGACTGCTTCAGCAAATGGAGCAGTTCTTTAAACTTATTCAGTTGTGTTTTTGCGAATGACTTATCTCCGCTTTCTGCTGTAGCAAAGTGAGTGAAGACTCCTTCTATTTCAAGGTTTTTGTATGTGAATATCTGTTCGATGTTTTTAAAAGCATTCTTAACGTCAAATCCGATACGCTTCATACCAGTATCAACTTTTATGTGTACTTTAAACTTCTTGTTTAGTTTTTTAGAATACTGGTCAAGAAACCTTGCAGTATCGAGAGAAGCAACAGTTGCTATTAAATTATACTTCAACAGTTTAGAAACGTATGCAGCGGGTTTAAGTTTTGAATGTATGAGTGTTCCGAAAACGAGTATATTCGCATCGGGAATAGTTGCACGTAATTTAATTGCTTCATCATAGTTTGCAACGCCAAGAAAATCGGCGCCGAGAGATATAAGTTTCTGGCTGATTTCTCTTATTCCGTGACCGTAAGCATTTGCCTTAACTACTCCGCAGATTTTAATTTTCTTATGCGGATTGTTGCGGTGCAAATGTTTTTTAATCTGGCCGTAATTGAATTCAAGTTTATTTAACGATATTTCTGCTCTAGTTGGATTCATTTATCCTTAATCATCATTCAATATATGAAAGTACAAATATAAATAATTATGTTAATATAAATTAGGGAATTGAATGGAATGTTGCTTTGAAGAGATAAAAGATTGGCACGCAGATAAGAGACGATGATGACTGATTTTTGCTGATCTTTTTTAGGGTTTGCGATTTATTCAGATTTGATATTTTCTATTTCAGATTTGATATTTTCTATTTTATATTTGATATAAAAGCAAAACGTTATTTGATTCGGAATTGTTTTAATACTATAAATAAACAATATTTGCCTAAATACATTACATTATGAAAAAGATATTAATACTGCTGATACTATTTATCAGTGCATACGGATTTGCGCAGAATGCAAACACATATTTTCCTGCGGCAACGGGATATAAATGGTACTATAAGAACATTCCGCTTGACTCGCTCAATAATCCTGTTACGGCTTTAATCAGGTATAGAATTGATTCGTTTGCAGTTGTTGCCGACTATAAAGGTTTATCAGCAAGTACAGTTCGTATAAAGGACAACCTTCTTTCATTTAATCAGAACACAGCTTACAATGATACGAACTACCACAACTTTCAGACCACGAACGGATGGGAATATTTAAAAACGTCTTTAATATCGGATACTATTCCAGTACCCGGATTTTTAAATTTCTTAAGGGGGCTTGAAAACTGGTACAATGTTTATCGGTTTGCGAATGCAGTTAACTCAGAATACGTTGTTTTCACAAAAGACACAACCATAGCATTCGATACACTCACAGCACCGATAAGAGTAAAACTGAAAGTGAAAAGACTGAACGACGAGAACATTTCAACTGTTAACGGGAATTATCTTTCAAAGAAGTTTGTAACGACTTTTGGATTATACTACAGATTTTTTATTCTTGAAATACCGATAATAGAGCGTCCCGACACAACCTGGATAGCACAGAACGTATGGATGGTTAAGAAAGTAACGCCTTCGGCAAACGTAAACCTTTCATCGCTGGGAATCCCGATTACGTTTTCTGTTCCGGGAAATATATACGAATTAACGAACCCTTCGATTGGTATTCAGAATATATCTTCTGAAATACCTTCGGCATTTTCATTAAAGCAGAATTATCCGAACCCTTTTAATCCAAGTACAAATGTTAAATTCTCAATTGTAAATGCGGGAGATGTGAAGATAATTGTATATGATGCGAGGGGACGCGAAGTGCAGACTCTTGTGAACGAAAGATTGCAGGCGGGAACGTATGATGTTACTTTTGACGGCTCGAGGCTAAACAGCGGGGTATATTTTTATAAATTAAGTGTGAATGGTTTTACAGACACAAAACGAATGCTATTAATTAAGTAGCTTTTAAAATAAAGCCGGTACTTAATATATACCGGCTTTTTTTTAAACACACAATCTACAGGGGGGCCCTGGATTATACCCTTTTGAAGAAGCATAATTGATGAAAAGGGCATTAAAAATCCACTTGACAAAGCAAAGATAATTAACTATCTTTGTACGCATAATAATTCAGGGGAACTATATCTGCAAAATGGAGTTTAAACAGAAAAGGCCTCTGAAAAGACCGAAAATCAACCCTTCAAAAAAAGAATCAACAAAATGGCGTATCAGTGGCGTGAAACTGGCGTGAATATGACGTGAATATGTACTAATCTTCTGCCTTGAGCCTGCCTATTTCCTGCCTTGAGACCCCTAACCCGAACACGCTTTTCACTCTTAAGCCACTCTCCTATGGTAATATAACCATTCATTTTATAGACACAATAATAGTTTTGTGACTATATATGTTGATAAATGGAATACTAAAATTTGTGTTGTTCAGGAAGAGGAAGGTGTCAGCGAGCAGAACAAATAGCGAAGAATAAATCCATAACAAAAAGCAGAGACGGGGAATCTCTGCTTTTTTTAAAAATACAATCTAACTAATCCTAATCACCGCCAGGAAGACCTATTGCCTGAAGTACAAAATCGCCATTTTCATAATATGTAATCTTGTACCATTGGTCACCTACAAGAAAATATTCAACCCACTCGGTAACCTTGCACTGAGCGAACGAAATGTTGTTAACCTTAGCAGAAGAGAAGCTTACGGAACTAAACGATAACCCTGCGAGTAAAACAAACACTAAAACTGCTTTTTTCATCTTAATATGTTTTTAATTAATAAATGAGAAGCAAACTATGAATAACGCGTTGTTTTAAATAACTAAGATTGGATGTAATAATACCACCATTAATACAGATAGAAGAATGAATGTTTCTATTACCGGGATAATAAGCTATATTAACTTAGAATATCTCATTAAATAATACCACATGAAGGTCCCAGAATTTTTCTACAATGTTAATTTTTTCTCGGATAAAGAATTAAAGTCCTTTGAATCGTTCCTGATGTCCCCTATTTACAATACTATGAAATCTCAACTGTTGGTATACAGAATAATCAAAAACAACATAACCTATGTACATAATAATTACTTTGAGGATTTGAAATTATTAATTATTAAAGAATCAAAATACACAGAGGCAACGATTAGAAAGGTGCTGTCTTACCTAAACGAGAAGTGTATAAAATTTTCAAAATTACAGGCACACAAAGAAGACAAATACCAGAATGAATATCTATTGTGCAATTATTTGCTGTTAAAAGGAAACTATAAACTTCTTGAAAAAAGAACAGAACATCTAAACAAAATATTGAATGATGAAAAACAGAGAGATCAGAATTTGTTCTTAAAATTATACAATTTAAACAAACTAAAATACGATACTCTTACAACATCGGAAGAAAAGCTTAACCCTGAGATTAAATTAAACAAACAAATAGAATATACCTTGGAGGCGGTTAAAGACCTCCTTGTTCATACAGTATCTTTAACAACACTTGAATATGTAAATTATGTTGTACAATGTTACTACGACAATAAGAACACCAATAAAAAGTTTTCTGTAGATTTAGATATTCTTTATAGCGCAGCTAACACACCCGAGTATAATGCGTTCAGTAAATTTCAAATGACAACGGTTAATATATTCGAAAAAATATACAGATTATTTGAAAATCCAACTCAAGATAATTTATACATTGACTACAAAAAATATTTCAAGAGGGTAAGTAATATGTATAATCCGGAATTCGAGAAATTAAATTTGGGAATAATGTTGTTATTTTGTTCTCTACGACACCACTTATTTGGTAAAAACAAATATTACAAAAAAGAAAGTCTTAAAATTCAGAGCCTATACATCAATGGTTTCCATTACATCAACGAGAATACTGAATACCTGAGTTCCATAGTTTATAGAAACTTTATAATCAGTTGTACACAAGATCTAAAAGGATTACTGAAAGAATTTATTGAAAACCATACAAGCAAGCTGCATCCATCAGAAACCGAAACAATGGAGAATTATGGCTGGGCGCACTTTTACTATTTAGATAAAAATTTCTCATTGGCGATAGAATATGCCAAAAAATTAAAAAGCCCTAAATACTTTTACCGTTATGACATTTTCAATTTATTAATTAAATCTAATTACGAAACAGGAAACATGGAAGAGGTTATGGATTTACTTCATAATTATGAAAAATATACTAAAAAGGATACCATACTTACCGGAAACGACAAAGACAGGTATAATTTTTTGGTTTCTAAGATGAATAAATTCATTCGCGCCCGCTTTAAATACGACAAGAAAGGGAAAATATCTAATATAGAATACATACTTTCCTTAATTGAAGCAAAAAAGAGTTTCGTGATGAAAAACTGGCTAACAGAGAAAGTGAAACTTTTTATAGATTCACATTACAAAAAAATTCCAGATAAACGGATTGTAAAGAAGTTCAAGAAACAAAGTAAGCAAAACCAATAAGCAGGCTTTAAACGTATTAATTTTCGTTTTCCTTAGAAAATGCAAATATGTCAAAAATATGGATGGTATTATTGAACAAAATACAAATCATTAATGTGGTGCTTATTTACAAGTTTTGAGGTTTAACATTGTTTGTATCATGATAAATGGTGGTATTATTAATCGGTTTTGTAGTTAGGAATGCGTGTGCAATTATATTAGCTTATTAATAAGGTAGCAGTGGGTGTTTATGAATTTTAATATTACTAAAGATAAACTAATTAAGGAATTTATTAAAAATAGATTTTTAAACAAAATGCAAATAATATGAAACAAATAATTACAATAATAATCGCTCTGATAGTTTATAATTTGCTTTTGAGTGTAGATAATTGCAAGGGTCAGTGGATACAACAATCGACGGGAACAACAGCAGATCTAGGAGGAATAAGTTTCCTGAATGAAAACACAGGATACGTTTGTGGTTCAGGCACAATTCTGAAAACTACTAATGGTGGAGCGAACTGGGTGAACGTAAACACAATTAATCTTAATAAACCATTTATGAAAATTAAGGCCTTTAATGATAACATAATTTATTGTGTCGGAATGTTTAGTACTATAATTAAGAGCACAAATGGGGGATTAAATTGGAATATTCTTAGAAATGGACCAAGTGGAACAGGTGAATATGGTAATTTTTTTGCACTGTACTTTATCAATTCTTTAACCGGTTGGATAAGCGGCGAATCCCGGTTTATACTTAAAACAACAAACGGCGGTGAGACTTTTGATTCGATTCCGACTACTAATATAAATGCAAGAGTACAAGACTTCTATTTTATTAATTCAAACACAGGGTTGGCGTGCAGCAACGTTGGAGAAGTACGAAAGACAACTAATGGAGGTTATATCTGGAATAATGTAAATATACCAATTGGCACTTATTTACCTGATTTTAATAATTTCTCATTTATAAATAGTAGTACAGGTTTTACTTGCACGAATGTAAAACAAGTTTTCAAAACAACAGATTTCGGTTATAACTGGGATAGCCTCTCTTACATTCCAAATACTTTTCCTTCAGTTTACAACATTTGCTTTAGCAGTGAAAGCAAGGGATGGGCTGTGGGGACTGGATATGATGTTTTCCATACCACTAATGGCGGAATGAACTGGTATGCGCAGGGAGGTTGGAATGCAAATGGTATTTTATTTTTGAATGATACAGTTGGATATAAGGCGGGAAACACGGGAGCAATTTACAAAACAACAAACGGCGGAGTTACGACTTATGTTGCAAATCAAGAAATAGTGATACAGAATTTCAATTTGAGGAATGTTTATCCTAACCCTTTCAAT
>JBMOHR010000153.1:0-6509 GCA_049317745.1 Ignavibacteria bacterium | reverse complement strand
CTCCATTAGTTAAACTGAACAGAGTTACGGAGGGAATTAAACCTATCGTTCTCGCTAAAATTGAATCACTGAATCCGGGCGGAAGTGTTAAAGACAGAATCGGTCTTGCAATGATTGAAGATGCTGAAGAAAGGGAAATCCTCAAACCGGGCGGTACCATCGTCGAAGCAACGAGCGGAAACACGGGCATAGGTCTTACTCTTGCAGGAAAACTAAAAGGTTACAACGTTATTCTTGTGATGACCGATAAAGCAAGTATTGAAAAGCAGAATTACCTTAAAGCTCTTGGTGCTGAAGTTGTTATTGTTCCTAAGGAAGCAACACCCGATTCCCCGGATTATTACAGAAATAAAGCAAAAGCAATTTCGATGGAAATACCGGGTGCTGTCAACCTTAATCAGTACGCAAACAAAGCAAACCCTCTCGCACATTATAAAACTACAGGACCTGAGATCTGGAATGATACAAAAGGCTGGATTACACATTTTATCTGCGGTGTAGGAACTGCAGGAACAATGACAGGTGTTTCAAAATACTTAAAAGAACAGAACCCTGATATAAAAATTATTGGTGCTGACCCTGTCGGATCAAATTTTAAACTTTACAAAGATACGGGTAAGACTGCCGAAACTTCTCCTTACCTCGTTGAAGGACTCGGTACAGATGAGATTCCTCCTATTACTGATTTCACATACGTGGATGAAATTGTAAGTGTATCTGACAGAGACTCAATCGATACGTGCAGACGTCTTGCTAGGGAAGAGGGAATATTCTGTGGAGCTTCTTCAGGCATGAATGCATTCCTTGCTCTGGAAGTTGCAAAGAAACTGCACGAAGATTCAGTAGTAGTATTTATAGTCTGTGATACTGGCGAAAGGTATCTGAGCAAATACCACAATGAAGAGTGGTTGAAAAAGAATCTTAAATAATCTGGTATAAATGAAAAAGGGCTGAATCATCAGCCCTTTAAAAATTGTAAACTTAATTTATTTCCTTCTGCGCAAATAAATGAAACCCATTCCAAGTAAGAAAATAATAGGAAGTTCCATTCCGAACAATCCGCATTTCTTTCCGGCTTTTACTGTAGCAGACATTGTAATGTCTTCTTTTAAATCAGCAACGGTTTTTTCCCACTTAACTTTTTGTCCGTCTTTGTTACCGTTTGTTGCGAGAACTTCACCAGGGAATTCAAACTCATAAGTAAGTTTGTAATCGCTCATTCCCATATTCTTTGCACTTGCTGTATCCTGCAAAAGAACATACTTGAAATCTTTTCCTTCTTTGCCGTCAACGAAACTTGCTTTGATCTTTGCGAATGCCTTGGCTTCCGAAAGCTTGTTAATGTCTTTAAACTTTACGTTTAAAGTTACGACTGATGTCGAGTCAGTTGTAGCATTCTTTTCAACTTTAATATCAGTAGGCTCTGTGTTCGATGAGGTATAATTTGATTTTACCTTTGCTTCGGTAAATCCAAAACCTGAAAGTTCCTCGCCTGTGACATTCGATGATTTTGTCCAGTATTTAACGCTCATTGTTCCTGAGCCGTCTGCACTGAGTTTTGTCTTCTGATCAACGTTGACACAACCCGAAATAAAGACAGCAACCATGAATAATAAAGAGATAGATAGTAAAGACTTTAAGAACATTTTCATTTCAAAACTCCCTTTTAAAATTAGTAAAGTGTAATTTAAATACTCTTTATTAAAAAAGCAATTAATAAATTATGAAGTTACATTTATCCTTATTTATTATCGCTTATCCCTTGAACCCCGATATTCAATATTCATTTAATAATTAGTATAAATTATTTACATTTAACTAAAAAATTAACACTATGAAAAAGCTTTACATTATCTTATTGATACTTGGATTCTTCATTCAGGCAAACTCACAAACGATTGTTGGAGTTTATCCGTTTCAATACAGCAATACATACAATTACCTCTGGGGAATAACACAGATTAACGATACTCTCTGGGTTGGCTCGGGGTTTACAGGAACAGGGTATACAACTTCAAAGATGTATAAGGTAACGAAAGCAGGCGTTGTTGTTGACAGTCTTACAACACCGTTTAAATTCAATCATGGACTTGCCTGGGATGGAACAGGGTTCTGGATTGCTGAAGACTACAGAACTGCAGGAGGAAGACTTTATAAGATAAATATGGCTGGCACAATTGTTGACAGTATTTATACTAACACTAACCTTCAGGGTATTGGCGGCATTGCTCTCGACGGGAATAATCTCTGGGTGGCATCGTACTATCCTGATAATGCTTCGTACCCGAATGCCTATGCATATAAAATTAACCTTACTTCAAAACTGGTTACCGATACCATTCCTTTACGCGGACGTCAGGTTCAGGGTATTGCAGTTAAAGGTGATACTATACTTTATGTTAATGATAACTTCCAGTCAGAACCAGAAAGAATTTATGCTTTCAGAAAAGCAGTAGGGGATACTTTGTTCTCATTTCCTGCTCCTGACATTGACAACGACTGCGACCCGCGCGGCCTTTTCTGGGACGGACAAAACCTCTGGCTTATGGCATTCAGAATCGGAAATAACATAAGCGCATACAGAACTTTGTATAAATATCAAATTGGCGGTACGGGTAATCCTCAGATAACAGTGAACACAAGTTTAATTAATTTTGGAAACGTTGTAGTAGGAACTACATCAAATCAAACTCTGAACATATCAAACACAGGTTCAGCGAAACTTATAATAACAGGTAAAACTATTACCAGTCCGAGGTTTGGCATTTCGCCAAACGCAGTACCTGATACGATTAATCCAGGACAGAATAAGGATTACACTGTTAGCTTTAATCCTCTTGCTTACGATACCTTGTCAGCACAGCTGCAGATTGCGAGTAACGATTTACTCGTTCCTACAAAGATTATTTCGCTGAAGGGCAAAGGTGTATATAACGGTGCAAGCATCGGCTTGTCTGCTACAAGTCTTGATTATCAGCAGAGGCGTGTGAACTCTCTTTGCGGATATAAGTTTACTGTAACGAATCAGGGAAATGCTAATATGAACATTTCTTCCGTTCAGTTTAATACTGCTCGCTACAGACTCGATACTGTCGGTATCACATTCCCTCAGACTATTTTACCTGAGGCATCGAAGACTTTTAGAGTTTGGTTTAATCCAAACTCGGGCGGAACATTCAACGATACTGTTAAAATAAATTCTAACGCAGTTAATCTTCCGGTTGCAAGGATTTCATTAACAGGCACAGGCAACACAGCCCCGACTACTCTCGGAACACAAATGTGGACTGCAAACACTCCTGACAATCCATTCACGAGTGCCGACGATCCGCAGCCGACGAGCATGAAACAGATTAATGACGTTAACGGTGATGGTGTCAACGATGTGATTGTCACTACAGGAAATTATTTCACTGCTTGCTGGAACGGAAACTCTTCGGTCACAGGCGATATGCTCTGGATATTTAATACTGGTTATGATAATAATAATACTGGTTCGGTTCCGTGGGAAGATGCAATGCAGATTCGTGATGATGTTGACGGTGACGGAATTCAGGATGTTGTCATAGGTTGTGCGGGCGGTAATGAAATGGTTTACACAATTTCAGGCAGAACCGGAACTAAACTTTGGGGATACGGAGATTCAATAACTTATTCTGACGGAGACATTGAAGGAGTGCGTGCTGATAAAGATTTCAACGGAGACGGCGTGAAAGACGTGCTTATCTCTGCAAGCGGTACGGGCTCAGGCACAGGCGGACGTCACGCATTGATTTGTGTTAACGGAATAAACGGTAACGTAATTTTCAACTATCAGCAGAGTTCGGAATTTACAGGTGATGTGGTTCCTACATCTTATGGCGGTGCTATCGGATGGGGAAGCAACGGAGGTGCATATTCACTTCACGGATTTGATAACAGCGGTATCGGTACGTGGACTTATTCAAACGTTAACGGAAAGATTTGGAATATGAAAGTTATTCCTTCAATAAATGCAGACACTACAAAAGGAATTCTCGGATACTATGGTTTTGCAGGAAAAGTATTCTGCGTGAATTCCGAGAACGGTGTTGAAAACTATACAGTCACACTCGGCTCTGCAAATGCAGGGTTTATTAAAGTACTCGATGATTTAGATTCAAACGGCTCGCCTGATTTCACTCTTTCAGGTCCGCAGACAGTTTACAGAATTGATTCTAAAACTCATAACACCTTGTGGCAGTATTCACCGGGAGCTTCTTACATTCGCGGAGTTGATATGCTTAGCGACGTAAACGGCGACGGCGAGAAAGATGTGATTGTCGGAATGCAGACACCCGGAAACGTTATCGTTCTTAACGGTGCTACAGGTACCGCAATGTTCACATTCTCGTTTGGCTCCACTGTTACATTCCGCGCTGACAAAGTTGTTGCGCTGAACAGCATCGACGGAAACTCAACGACTGAGTTTATGGGCGGATGCAGAGACGGTAAACTGATTTGTTTCAGCGGCGGACAGAATGTTCCTATCGGCATCGGTGTAATATCAACTGAAGTACCGGGAACGTTTGAGTTGCAGCAGAACTATCCGAATCCGTTTAATCCAACGACTAACATCAGGTTTGCAGTACCGCATAATGAACTTGTAGCGATTAAAGTTTATGACGTACTGGGAAAAGAAGTCGCAACTTTGCTGAACGAAAACAAACAGGCAGGAACTTATGAAGTGAACTTCAATGCATCATCTCTAAGCTCAGGAGTTTATTTCTATAAAATGTCCGCCGGTAAGTTCAGCTCTATAAAACGTATGGTAGTAGTAAAATAAAATATTAATTACCACTAAAGCACCAAAAGCACTAATGAACATATCTTTGGTGCTTTAGTGCTTTGGTGGTTAATATATCTGTTTGAAATTATCTTATCTCTTTGCCTGAATAATCTCTTCTCTGTGCACTCTGTGTACTATGTGGTTAAATCTCTTTTCAGTTCTTGGAAAGTTCCGCCTTTTGTATCACATACACAGGATACGAAATCACTTCTTCTTTTCCGCTGCCGCTCTTGCTTTGTTTTTCCTTTTGCGCAGACAGTACTTCAGCAAAAATCTTTCCGTCTTTCAGTTCGTACCTCGAACTCAGCAAAATATTCTGCGTCTCGAAGAAAGAATGAAACTGATTGTCGCCAAAGAAGAAGTCGAGAAGTATAGTATTATCTTCGTCCAGTATCCACTCTCCGCGCTCGGCATCCTTAGGATACATAAAGTAATTCTTTTCGAGCTTTGTTGCCCCTTCGCCGTAGGTTGTCTTCCACCCATATCTATCGGGTGTCTCGGTCTTGTATATGGAAAGGTTCATAGAAACGGAATTGGTCTTGCCGGGCATAATAATGTTCAGCGTTCCTTTCCAGTTACCGAGCCATTCCTTCTCATTGAATGTCTGTTTGCTTTGTGCAAAGCCAATACTGCTTATCAGTACAAGTAATACGATTAATCTTTTCATAGTGAGATTTTAATTTTTACAAATATATGAAATTCTTAAATAAGAAATTATAGAAAGAATAATGATACGTATATTTTCGGAGATTTTAATATGCAATCTTTACGAGATTGTGATTTTGTTAATATACTTACCTACCGATATACAATCCCTGCGGGATTTGGTCTGGTATACAAAACCTATGAATAATATTTGTCCTTATTATTAAAATATATTTTAATTAAAATGGTGTAATAAAATATTGAAGGATGAAAAGAATATACACAGGTTTATTAATAATTGTCGTAATGGTATTATCAGCGGGATATCTTAACTCACAGACAAATGATGAGGCGGGCAGAAGGTTTAGTAACGGAGGAAACGATAATTATCAGAATGCGAAACCATATACACGCTGGTGGTGGTTTGCAGGGATTATAAAGAAAGAAGATGTGAAGGAACAGCTTGACTGGCTGAAGGCGAGTGGTTTCGGCGGAGTTGAGATATCATTTATTTATCCTGTGAAAAGGAATCCTAATGCTGAAAGGTTTACGTGGCTTGGAAAAGAATGGCAGGATGCAGTTACTTACGCGAAGATGTATTCCGACAGCATAGGTCTTGGATGCGATTTCACTTACGGAACTCTCTGGCCATTTGGCGGGACGTTCGTGAAGGATGAAGACAGGACTCAGATATGGAATGACACATCTTTCAAGCAACCGCTGAGACTTTCCTGGACTCATCCCGATACCGGCAATGTGCTAAACCATCTTGATAGAGGAGCTTTCGGCAGATACGCTAAGGTTATGTCAGATGCTTTTGCTCCCGCGCTTGAAGGAAGCAAGTCTGCGTTGTTCTGCGATTCGTGGGAAGTGGAATCGAAGTTTCTGTGGACTCGCGGTTTTGATGAAATGTTTACAAAGAAGTTCGGCTACGACATAAAACCTTTTATGGACAGCATTTATACTGAAAAGAGTGCTGGCCCGAGATATGATTACACGAAATTTCTTTCAGAACTTGTTATAAATGAATTCTTTATACCGTTTACAGAAGAATCTC
>JBMOHR010000152.1:0-6844 GCA_049317745.1 Ignavibacteria bacterium | reverse complement strand
AGAGGCGTTGCATGGCTCGATACAGGTACACCTGTTTCATTGCTTCAGGCATCAAACTTCTTCGGCGTAATTGAAGACAGACAAGGATTAAAGGTTGCGTGTATTGAGGAAGTGGCTTATAATATGGGCTTTATTACATTCGACGAACTCGAAAAAACTATTGCCAATATGCCTAAATCCGATTACAGAAATTACCTCGAAAGGATTAACAGGGAGTAATGGAATTTTGCAAAACAGCTATAGACGGTGTTCTCATTCTAAAACCAAAAGTATTTCCTGATGACAGAGGTTTCTTCTTCGAATCTTACAGTGAAAAGAATTTTCTTGAAGAAGGTCTTTTTCTTGACTTCGTCCAGGATAATATTTCTTTCTCTAAAAAAGGCACTGTCCGCGGACTGCATTATCAGGTAGGTGAATTTGCACAGGGAAAACTCTGTCAGGTTCTCTCAGGTAAAGTGCTCGATGTGGCAGTCGATGTAAGGTTTAATTCCCCGACATTCGGTCAGCATGTAGTGGTTGAACTTTCAGAAGATAACCACAACCAGATATGGATTCCTCCCGGCTTTGCCCATGGGTTTTCTGTCTTGTCAGATACTGCGATATTTCATTATAAGTGCACTGCTTTTTACAGCAAGCAGGATGAACGTGCAATTCTGTTTAACGATTCTGATTTAAACATCGACTGGAAAGTTGATGCATTGAATATTTCCGAAAAGGATCTTAAGGGAAAATCATTTAAAGATATCGATAAAGATTTTATCTTCTCAGATTTTTAATTAATAATTATTTAAAGGAATTTATTTTGAATATTTCAATCATTGGTACCGGATATGTCGGACTGGTTTCGGGTACTTGTTTTGCCGAAATGGGAAACCAGGTTATCTGTGTTGATAACAGCCCGGAGAAACTCACCAAACTTAAGAATGCAGAAGTAACCATTTACGAACCTGGCCTCGATACAATCTTTCAGCGTAATATTTCCAAGAACAGGCTTTCGTTTACGGGTGACCTTAAAGAAGCGGTACTTAACACTGATATTATTTTCCTGTGTCTGCCAACTCCTCAGGGAGAAGACGGCTCCGCAGATTTAAAATATGTTACAGGTGTTGCGGCGGAAATTGGAAAGATTCTTAAAGACAGCGGTACAAAGGATTATAAAATCATTGTTAACAAAAGTACTGTTCCCGTCGGAACAGCACAGAGAGTTGAAGCAGAAGTAAAAGCCTGCGGATTTATCAATTTTGATATTGTCTCTAATCCTGAATTTCTCAGGGAAGGTTTTGCAGTAGAGGATTTCTTAAAGCCTGATAGAATCGTTATCGGTTCTGACAGTAAAAAGGCTCTTGCTATTATGAGAGAACTATACGAACCATTTGTCAGACAGGGAAACCCTATCATCGAAATGAATACTGCAAGTTCTGAAGTTACAAAGTATGCCGCTAACTCTTACCTTGCAATGCGTATCACGTATATGAACGAACTCGCAAACTTCTGCGAAATCGTCGGTGCTGATATAGACTTTGTTAGAAAAGGTATGGGCACAGATAACAGGATAGGCAAAAGATTTTTATTCTCAGGTATCGGATATGGGGGTTCGTGTTTTCCAAAAGACGTAAACGCACTGATTAAAACATCCACAGATAAAGGTTCTGAGATGTCTATACTTACCGTAGTCGATAAAGTTAACCATAACCAGAAATCAGTTCTCTTTAATAAAGTTGTAAGCCACTTCGGCGATATTAAAGGTAAACACTTCGCAGTCTGGGGTCTCGCCTTTAAACCGAATACTGATGATATGAGAGAAGCACCTTCAGTGGTTATCATTAAAAAGCTTCTTGAGGCAGGTGCAACCGTCTCTGCTTATGATCCTGCGGCAATGGAAACATCTAAATTTTATTTAAAAGATTCTATCGTGTATGCTGAAAGCGAATACACAACTCTGAAAAATGCAGAGGCCCTTTTAATAATGACCGAATGGAATGAATTCAGAAACCCCGATCTTGATATAGTAAAGAAAGAACTGAAGAACCCTGTTATTTTTGACGGAAGAAATATTTTCTCACCAGAAAAGATGAAAGAAGAAGGATTTGTTTATTACAGTATCGGAAGACAACCCGTAAAATAGATTGTAGTGTTATAGCAAAAACCCTGTTCGGTTATTCCTGAACAGGGTTTTTTATTTTCTCTTATTTGTTAAGTACTTTTTTGAAATGTTCGTACGTGATTTTCAACCCTTCCGCTCTGTCGACTTTTGGCTCCCAGCTCAGCAAATCTTTTGCTTTCGTAATATCCGGTTGTCTTTGCTTCGGGTCATCTGTAGGTAAATCAAGATATACTATCTTCTGTTTCGTACCTGTTAATTTTATTATCTCTTCAGCAAACTGTTTTATGGTTATTTCGTTTGGATTCCCTATGTTTACAGGAAACACATAATCGCTTAACAGTAATCTGTAAATCCCTTCAACTAAATCTGACACATAACAGAAAGACCTTGTCTGGCTTCCGTCTCCGAAGACTGTGATGTCGTGTCCCTCTATTGCCTGTTTCATGAAAGCAGGCAGCGCTCTTCCGTCATCAAGTCTCATTCTCGGGCCGTATGTATTGAAAATTCTTACTATCCTTGTTTCAACTCCGTGAAATGTATGGTATGCCATAGTTATCGCTTCCATAAATCTCTTCGCTTCATCATACACACCTCTCGGGCCTATCGGGTTTACGTTACCCCAGTATTCTTCGGTCTGCGGGTGTACATCAGGGTCGCCGTAAATTTCCGATGTAGATGCAATCAGAAACCTTGATGATTTTTCTTTCGCTAAACCAAGAAGGTTATGCGTGCCGAGTGAACCGACTTTTAAAGTCTGTATAGGCATCTTTAAATAATCTATCGGACTAGCAGGTGACGCGAAATGGAGTATACAGTCAAGCTTTCCGGGGATATGCACGAACTTCGTTACGTCGTGAAAGTAAAACTCAAAGTTGCTTAATGGAAAAAGATGTTCAATGTTTTTCAGTGAACCCGTACTTAAGTTGTCCATCGCTATAACGTGGTATCCTTCTTTTACAAACCTGTCGCACAAGTGAGAACCCAGAAATCCCGCACCACCGGTTATCAGAACCTTCTTGCCGTTTAATTCCATTCTGTTAAACCATATTAAAATTATTAAAACGTATTCTTCTAAGTATCGAAGTTAAAATAATTTCATTAAACATTATATACATTAATTAAAGTGCTTGTGTTATGGCTTTTGTTATGGATAAGACCCTCTGTTGTTCGTTTTTTGACTAACTTTTCAAGTCCTTAATTGCTATTTTTACACTTGTACATAACTTATACCTTATTAATTATGAGCTCATTATTGTTATCAAAAACAGCACAAAATCTCATCCCCTCAGGTATCAGAAAGATATCAGATAAAGTTAATGAAAGAATTGAAAAAGGTGAAAAAATATTTAATCTCACCATCGGTGATTTTTCCCCAAGAGTCTTTCCTATTCCAGAGGCACTAAAACAGGAAATCAAAAATGCTTATGACGAAGATTTAACTAACTATCCGCCCTCTGAAGGCGTTATGGTTATTCGCGAAGCAATCTCTGAGTACATTAAGAAACGCGGCGGCTTCGATTATGGCACTGACGAAATCATAGTCGGCAGCGGTGCCAGACCGCTTACTTATACTCTTATGCTAACACTCGTCGATCCGGGCGAAAAGATTGTCTATCCCGCTCCGTCCTGGAATAACAACTGTTACGTTCAGCTTATAGATGCCGTTCCCGTTAGCGTTGATACAAAATTTGAAAATAATTTCGTACCAACTGCCGAAGAATTGAAACCGCATTTAAGAGATGCAGCTTTGCTTGCTTTAAACTCACCGCTTAACCCAAGCGGTACTGTGTTTACTAAAGAAGAACTTAAGAAAATTGTTGACCTTATCGTCGATGAAAATAAACAGAGAGCAAAAGAAAACCGTAAACCTCTTTATGTTTTCTACGATATGATTTACTGGATTCTCGTTTACGGCGAAACAAAACATTATAATCCGATTGAATTAAACCCTGAAATCCGCGACTACGTTGTCTTTATAGACGGCATCTCAAAATGCTTTGCCGCAACAGGCGTCAGACTAGGCTGGGCTTTCGGACCAAAGGCAATCATCAAAAAGATGAGCGCCATCCTCGCACACATCGGTGCCTGGGCTCCGAAACCTGAACAGGTTGCAACAGGTAGATTCCTGAAGAACACTGTTGAAGTTGATAAGTATTTTGACAATTTCAAATCCGAACTCTTTACACGTTTGAATACTTTCTACGAAGGTATTATGGATATTAAAAAATCAGGCTATGATGTCGATGCTATCTATCCGCAGGGTGCTCTGTACTTAACTGTTAAACTAAATCTCGTCGGTAAGAAAACAGAAGACGGAAAAGAACTAAAAACTATTGACGACGTCCTCGGATATATTCTCGAAGAAGGCAAAATTGCACTCGTTCCTTTCTATGCATTCGGCGCAAAAATGGATTCCCCTTGGTTCAGACTCTCAGTCGGAACCTGCGGCAAAGAAGAAGCAAGGGTTGCAGTACTTATGCTTAAAGAAACTATCGAAAAACTGAAATAAAGTACAATTATATATAAAATTCACTCAAAACCCCGTCAAATCAACGGGGTTTTTAAATTATAGTCACCTACCACATAGAACCCCTTAAAGCAAAAAACCTCAAAATTACGCCAAAAACCCACTTTCTCCGCAGAGATAATGTTTATGGCGACTGAGATAATGTTCAGCGCGACATAAATAATGTTCAGCGCAACCCAAATAACATTTAGCGCAACCCAAATAACATTTAGCGCTACCAAAATAATATTCAGCGCTACCAAAATAATGTTCAGCGCTACCAAAATAATGTTCGGCGCTACCAAAATAATGTTCAGCGCTACCAAAATAATGTTCAGCGCTACCAAAATAATTATTATCTCGTCTCGGAAAATTACGCTCGCATCATTGCAAACTTAATCTATAAACTTCTCTTTTGCTGGTGGATGTGATAGGAATAAAGGCATCGACTCCGTAAATCCGTATGCCCCCGCATTTAATACTGCAAGTATGTCGCCTGGTTTTGATTCGGGCAGGCAGATTTCCTCGCCGAAACAATCAAGCGATGTGCACAACGGACCCGCAACCATGTAATTGCTCTTCGTCGTTCTCTTTTCGTAATACGCGGTGATGTTTACCACAGGATGACCAGTCCCGATTAATGCAGGTCTTAAAAGATGATGTATTCCGCCGTCCGTTAATAAAATATTTTTACCTCTCGAAGTCTTCGTGTATAAAACTTTAAATAAATAAATTCCCGAGTGCCCGCTTAAAAATCTTCCCGGCTCAAATATTAAATCAACTCCGTCAAGAAACCCTTTGTACTCTTCCGAATCAACTAACTTAAACAGTTCGTCTCCAAGTCTCGTAACGTCAAGCGGCTTCTCTTCTGCACTGTAAGGAATCCCGAACCCGCCTCCAAGGTCTATGTGCGTTACTTCAAACGTATAATTGCAGCTAAGCTTTATCGCAGTATCTATAACGTTCTTCGTGTTATTATAAATCTTTTCCCAATCAAGTATCTGAGATGAATTAAATATATGTATTCCCTTTAAAGCTACGTTCGTAGTTTTCTTAAGCGCCGCAAAAAACTCATCAATGTCCTCAATATCAATCCCGAATTTACTTACTCCCGTGCCCCCGATTATTTTCGTCGTCTCACCCGCTTCGTACAACGGATTAATCCTTACAAGTATATTCTGCTCTTTGTCATACTCCTGCGCAATCTCATTCACAAGCATTAACTCCTGAATCGACTCCACGTTTATCGATAGCAGATTATTCTCAACCGCATACCGCAACTCCGCCTCTCTCTTCGCAGGCCCCGTAAACATTATCCTGTCAGCCGTAAACCCCGCATTCAGCGCCGCATCCATCTCTCCGAGCGATGCCGTATCACATCCCACGCCAAGTGAATTCAGATGTCTTAATATATTCTTGTTCGGATTGCTCTTCTGTGCATAAAATATTTCAAAGTTCGAAGGCAGCCCCTTCCTTAGTTTTGTGTATGCGTGTGTTACAATTCTTTTTGAATATAAATAAAGTGGTGAGTCATAATTGTTTATGTAATGACTTATCGCATCCGGACTTACATGTTTGAAAAACTCGTGCTGTTGAAATTCTTCTATACTCATACTATCTCAGCAAGTCCTCAAGTGTTATTGATTTCCCCGTCTTGTCGTCGCGGTATTTTATTATAACGGGACAGTAAACGTGTATCCCTGCATCTTTTCCGTAACCGCTTGTCATCGGCCTGCTTCCTGCAATCACAACTGCATTCTCAGGAATCTCCAGTGACTTGCCTGCTTCCTTCTTTATAAAATTTCCCGTAGTATTGTCAAACACAGGTGTCGCCGCATTTATTATTACTCCAGTTCCTATCACTGCATTCTGTCTTACTATCGCTCCTTCATATATTCCGCAATTCCCTCCGATAAAAACATTGTCTTCAATAATCACAGGCATTGCTCCAATCGGTTCCAGCACTCCGCCAATCTGCGATGCTGCCGACAGGTGTACATTCTTTCCTAACTGTGCACAAGACCCTACAAGCGCGTGTGAGTCAATCATACACCCTTCATCAACATAAGCTCCGATGTTAATGTATGACGGCGGCATTATTATCGTCCCTTGTGCTACAAAAGAACCGCCCCTTACCGACGAACCACCAGGTACTATTCTTACTTTCTTCTCAATCTTTATATCCTGAACAGGCAATGTACTCTTGTCGAAATAATTCCAAGGCGTAGACGTCA
>JBMOHR010000151.1:0-6853 GCA_049317745.1 Ignavibacteria bacterium | reverse complement strand
AAGTAGGAAGATAGGAGTTAGGAGTTGAAAATAGATAATTTCTTTTTTAAAATATAATATTTAAAATTATGAATGCTTTAAAGGTTCTTTTACTGGTTTTCTTTGCTCTGCTTATGAGCAACATAGCAGCAGCACAGAGTATCAATCCGAATAATTATCCTTCTGCAGATGACAAGGAATGGGGACAGCTTCTCTGGAATCTGAAACTTGCAGACCAGGATATAAATGATTTCACAAATTATCAGTCAGTAGATGAGCAGGGAGTAAGTGCCTGCCGTTACACGATTGCATTTTCATCTTATTTTCTTGCAGCGGAACAGTACCACAAATTTCCTGCATGGAAAGAGGCAATAAGTCCTGCATTTGATAAATTAATAAACCGCATGCTTCAGAAAAAAGTATGGGGATACTGGTACAGTGAAAGTCCCGGTGTAACGAAATTTGAACCAAAAGGAGACAGACCTTACACAGCACTTAAGGATCCTGTTGGGTACAGGAATATAATGTATTCAGGACACCTTGGAATGATGATTAATTTATACCAGATGCTTTACAACGATACAAAATGGGATTCACCAGGTTCAATTGTATTCAACTGGGATGACAACGAGAAATTTGTTTATGACAACAAATCACTTCAGGAAGCGATGTTTAAACAGTTAATGACAAACCCTGTTCCGGGAATTGAATGTGAGCCGAATGCAATATTCCCAGCGTGTAACACACATCCGATGATTAGCTGGAAGTTATACGACAAAATGCACGGAACAAGTTATTTCGGACAGGCACAGCCAAAATATGATAAATGGTTTGAGACGGCATTTATTGACCCCGACACAAAAGAACTTGGCGGGTTTTATTTAATAAAGCAGGGCTGGGTTTTCTCACAGAAAAATCCGAAATACGGAAATACGATGGACCCTGTAATGGCAAAAATGGTTGAGCAGGGAATCGATTTCAGTTCAGCAGGCAATGACGGATGGACAGGGACTTTTACACACTCCTGGAATCCGAAATTAATTGAAGACCTGTATCCTTTTCTTAAAAAGAAGCATCTGACAATATTGCCTGATGGGACAGCAAAATTAACGAATGACGTAATAACGCCTGATGTATATTACGGATTCTTTACGGCTTTTGCGGCTGAATTAGGAGATGAAGAAACGAAGAATATATTGCTTAAGACGCTTGACGATAAATTCAAACCTGTCTGGATTGACGGTACGTTCCATTATCCATTTGACGATAAAGTTGGAGCCATCAACCTTGCTGCTGATGATACACATAAGGATACGACAAAAGAAGCACCAAAGAAAGAAACGACAGCTCTGTGCTGTAAGACGATTAAACTAAAAGACCAGGGCGATGCAAACAACATGAAAACTTTTGCACAGCACTCGGATTTATCAGACCGTATGCTTGCGCTGGCGAGAGCATTACCAAAAAACGGCATGTTCAATATGATTAGCAATCCTTTTGATGAAAAACATTTAACACAGCCTGCAATAAGCGGAGTAGATGTTAAGAAAGTTATTCTGAAAAGGGCAATATATGACGCAGAGAAGAAATCACTTATTGTGTCAACGAGAGGAAAGAATCCTGGAGGGATTTCGAACATCAAAATTATAATACTTGACCCTTCTAAGACTTACGAACTTTTTGTAAACAAGGACACAAAGGAAATATTTTCGGGCAAAACTGAGTTTACCGTATCCATTGAAACTTTAGAATCAAACGACATTATTTTACAGGAAATTATTAAATAATTATAAGGAATTAAAAAAATGACAAGAATCAAAAATATCGTAGCAGTATTTTTATTGATTACCGCAGTTATAATAATTAACACAGGCTGCAATCAATCTGCAAAGCTTACAAAAGACGAAGCAACAAAGAAATTAGCCGTGCTGCAGTCAAAATCTGATATAGCGAAGTTACAGTGGTATGACATATATGAAAAAGGACTGATACCCGGAGGTGCCGAGGCAGAAAAGATGTTACCGGGAATTAAAACAGCAATCGATGCAGGCGATTTGAAGAAAGCCGAAGAAATGATTGCTAAGGTGGAAGTACTATTAGATACATATTCAAAAACGGGATTACCGGACTACACACCTCCTGCCCCGCTTGCAACTCCAAACGATATGGGGAAAATCCACAAAGCAACGATACAGGATTTACAGGCAATGGAATTCCTCGGTATTCCACGCTGGAATTACTGGTTTAATTTTGTCGGAAAAGCAGATGACGGAACACTTTACATGGCATACGCATACATTAATCACCACGGTACTGGAAAATTTGTAGCACCAGCTGTGTTTGCATATTCAACGAATAAAGATGCAGGTAAGACCACAAAGGTAAATTTCACATCAGAGCCAAAAATGACTGATGATAAAGACAGCAGAACATGGCTTCTGAAAGACGGAGATAACACATTAACTTATATTCTGAAGGACGGAAAAATTTCGGTGAAGTTTGAATCACCAGACAAAGTTATTGATTTATCGTTAACAACAAAGTTTTCATTCTGGTACAACAAAGGTATAGTCCCGCCTGAATTTTTACCAGGAGCAACCATGGCAGGATTTGAAGAGCCGGGATACGCAGAAGGTACATTCACGACCAAGGGACAGTCAGTAACCGTTAAGGGATTTGGTGAATCAGAAAACCTTTCCTGCGGCGGAACTGACTACAGAAGTGCACTCCTGAAATACGGGAATGAGTGGTGGGTTACATTCAATACCGACCAGGCAGCGGGATTAATAATTTTTGGCGGTAAGTACAAAGATGCAGGTTTATACATAGACGGAAAATACATTATACCATCATCGATACAGGTAGTTCCGATTGAAGCAAACAATTCATTCACGATGATATTCCAGACGTCTGTGGGCGAGCTTAAAGTGAACTTTACGTGCTGGGGCTGGGACCCTGCGCTGTATGAACACTGGGCAACCTGCGACGGAAGTTATAACGGAAAGCCGCTTACAAACGGGTTTGCATGGCTGGAGCATATTCCACAGGGCGGCGTGAATTCAAGTCCACCTGACGGAACAAGAAAAGCACCTGTAAAGAAATAATTTAAAACAAAGTTTGTAAGGTTTATAAAGTTGAAAGCATTCACAGGCATGAAAAGATAAAGAATACTGATAAAGATTTTAAACAAGAGCGGGATACTTTATAAACTTTACGAACTATAAATAATTCATCATAATGGACTTAATAAAGAATTCAGAAGTATTCAGAAAATTATCCGGGATAGCAGGTTCAATAAACAATCCCGTGATTGAGGACTGGAAAAAGGAAGGCGGCAGAGTGGCAGGTTACACCTGTTCATTTGTGCCTGAGGAGCTGCTTATAGCTGCAGGGCTAATGCCTTTCAGGATACGCGGAACGGGGAGCAAAAGTGCAGACCTTGCGAACGACTATTTTCAAGCGGCAAATATATGCAGTATGGTGAGGCACTGCTTTAACCATATATTAACGGGTGAGTATGATTTTCTTGATGCGGCAATTATAGGCGGAGGTTGTGATGCAAACAGGCATATTCTGGACAACTGGGAAAAATCCGATGCAAAGATTCCTTTTCTTCACAGGATATTTTTTCCGCATGCCACAGGCGATTTAATGGTGGAATATTTCCGCAATCAGCTTGCAGATACGAAAGCAGGATTAGAAAAACATTTCGGAATAGAGATAACAGACGGAAAAATATGGAATGCGATAAAACTCTGCAATGAAGCAAGAGATTTACAAAAAGAATTATATTCATTAAGAAAAGCAGATAATCCGCCGATAACAGGAGCGGAAACGGTTGACGTAATAGTTGCGGGCAATTCAATGCCGAAAGAAGAATACATTGCGGATTTGAAGACGTTGCTGAATGAACTGAAAAGTACAAAGACTGAAGAGAAAAATTATAAAGCAAGGTTAATGATAATCGGTCCGTGTCACGACGATACATCGATGTGTGATATAATCGAAGGGCTCGGGGGGATTACAGTAACAGACCTTACCTGTTTTGGCGCCAAGATAATTTACGGCAGAGTTAAAAACAGCGGTACAGACCCTTTGCAGGCGATAGCAGAGTATCAGGTACAGGACCGTCCGTTCTGTCCGAAAAACCTCGGAGCGCATCCGATTATATCAAAAACAGTATTTGAAAATATTAAGGATTACAAAGTTGACGGAATAATCGGTCAGAATATGTTATGCTGTGATACATGGGGCGGAGAACTTTATATACTAAACAAAGAACTTAAGGAAGCAGGCATTCCAATGCTGAGAATAGAAAGGGAATACATACCCGATTCAATCGGACAGATACAAACAAGGGTTCAGGCATTTCTTGAAACAATAACAGGAGGCACACAATGATTAACATATACTCACAATTGATGTCGGCGGCGAACAAAAGTCTCTTTGGGCTTACTCTTGGTCCGCAAAATGAATCAGACGGTCCGTTTATAATGGGCAACGGAGATTTCTTCATTGAAATACCTGTTGCTTTTGGATGTTCATTTTCAGACTTAACGCTCACAGGAGCAATGGGAACAGGGCTGCCAAATGCTGCGGAACTTATAGATAAAGGAACAGAGGTGGGTGTAGAGAGCAGACTTTGCAATGCGATAAAGGTCGCAACTTATTATCTCGAAGCGGGACTGCTAAAAACTCCCGATATGATAATTACAACAAACTCCTGCTGTGATGCAATGGATACGCTTGGAAACCTTTTGAACGGTTATAAACCCTGGGCTCATATTCCGAGATTTAATATGCACGCACCGCATAGTTATGACGATGCGAGTTATGAATACATGGGTAAACAGTTAAGGCAGGCGGTAAAATTTATGGAAGATGTTACGGGCAGAAAAATGGATATGGACAGACTTAGGGAAGTTTGCATAGAATCGAATAAACAGTGTCAGCTTTTACTGGAATTTCAGGAATTGAAAAAAGCAAAGCCCTGTCCGGCTGAGCCCGACCTTGCACGTGAGGGAGCGGAATTTAAAAACTGGTCGAAGGACAGAATATCACCGCAAGTAACCGAGTGGCTTGAAATACTTGTCAAAGAAACCGAAAAGCAGGTAAAGGAAAAGAAAGGAATTGAAGGAGTTGATGAAAAGATAAGATTCTTATGGCAGGATTTAGCAGGAAGCTGGGCATCGGGAACGGTACTTGCAAGGCTGCAAAAAGAGTTAGGTGCAGTGTGTGTGATGGATTATGTATCGTTTGGTACGTGGACTCCTGTAGATTTATCGAGCGAAGAGGCAATGTTTACATCGTTTGGAAAACGCTTTCTGCTTGAGGACCCGATGAACAGGCAGGCACTTCATACAACAGATTTATTCTGCAATGACATATTGCAGATTGTAAAAGATTTCAGCTGCGATGCTGTTATATTACCTGCTCATATTGCACACCGTGATACAAATTCCAGAATCAAGGTTGTAAGGGATATGTGTCATGAAAAAGGAATTCCGTGTCTGGTACTTGGGATTGATATATGGGATAAAAGGTATATGACTCCTGATGTGGCATTTGACAGGATGAAGACATTTTTTGAAATCTCAGGATTACTTTAAACAATTTAACGAAATGTCTGCATTTGATATATATATAAAAAGTATAAACGATGTTTTAGAAGAACTAAAGAATTCGGGAAGACGGATAAATGTATTCAATGTTCCGTCTTCCTGTTCTGAATTGCCACGTACTATTCCCGTTAATATTGGCGGGAATGCAAACCCGGGAATAATACTGCGGCAGGACACGTATGTTGAACTTGGGAACCCTGAAGCAGGTTCGTCCGCTATTATGATTTCAACGAATGAAACAGGTTTAATTAATGATGGCAGAATCACTTTAATCGGACCTGACATTCCAGAATCGGCGGATAAAAGTCTTCCTTTCGGACAGGTAATTCTTATAGGGGGGGCATCTCTTGATGACAAAGAGCATGAGACACTTCAGCAACCAGGGTTTGTAGGTGATAAGATTGAAGGTTATATGATCAGAAGTTTACCGCAAAATATATGGAGCAGAATAAGCAAAGACGGCGCTGCTAAAGGATTTAATTTTGAATGTCTTGGGAAAGCACTTATTTATTTATACAAATCTGAGAATCCCAAAATTGAATCAATGGAGATTATATTTATTACTTCTGCAAAGGATGACGTAAAACTACTTGACAATATTTCAGAACAGGTAAGAAAAATATCAAAAGAGATAACAAAAGAGAACTGGAAGATTAAAGGATATGATATAGACTGTGAACTCGACTGCTCGTCCTGCGGCGATAAATCAGTATGCGACGACATCAGAGATGTTCTGAAAAGCAGGAAGAAAAAGGGGCTTGTTAAATAAAACTTAAAAGGAAAATGGCGACAGATAATAATACTATATTAAATGAAATACCGATTATTTCGGTTTGTGGGAAAGGCGGTGTTGGTAAGACAGTAATATCCGCACTTTTATCGCGGACACTGATAGAGACTAAGAATAAACCTGTGCTGCTTGTTGATGCAGACCCTGTAGGCGGGTTGACTTCTGCCGTTGGCGTAAAGGTTGTTGATACACTGGCAGGTGTCAGAAACAAATTTATTGAAGAGGCACGCAAAGGTGTAAAATCTGACATCGAGCAGGCGGCAGACCAGCTTGATTATTTTATACTGAATGCACTGGTTGAACGTGAAGGGTTTTCTTTGCTTGCGATGGGACACACTAACGACAAAGGTTGCTTTTGTCCTGCCAACAAATTATTACGCTCTGCAATTGAAGTTTTGATTTCATCTTTTAAGGGTGTTCTCATTGATGCAGAAGCAGGAATTGAACAGATAAACAGAGATGT
>JBMOHR010000150.1:0-6942 GCA_049317745.1 Ignavibacteria bacterium | reverse complement strand
TAACAAAAAAAACGTGAGAGAAAGTCTTATGTATTTTAATGGTTTATGGAATTCTCAGGATAGCATAGAATTTAACGAGAATTAATTAACGAGTTAAATGAAATTATTGCAATAATTATGAAAATATTAATACTATCACTTATTTAAAAATTATAGCACAATGAATGACGACCTCAATAAATATAAAGATAAAATAGTTAACGGAAAACTATATAAAGCAGAAGGAACAGGTCCAGTAAGTAAATTATTTTCATGGCTTGCAGGTCATACTTTAGTGTTTTTAATTGTAATATTGTTTATTGACAAACTCTACATTCCTATTATTATTTTTCTGTTGTTTGGATTTACACGCTTATCAATATATTTAGGCTTTATAGGTATTGCTTACTTTACTTATACACAATATTGGTTTGGTCTAATATTACTTTCAATCTATACAATTTTTGCTTTTTTATCTGTTAAAATTGGTCGTAAACATATCAAGGATAATCTTTTTAATGGAAAAACAAATATAAGCCCATTTGAAGGAATGAACGATATGCCAATTATTATTTATTCACAGTTAATTCTTTTTGGGTTTGCTATTTATTGCAATGGTTGGATATCTATAATGCTTTGGATAATATATACTTTTCTAACTTTAATTCTTATCAGTAGAGTTAATATGAGGTTAAAATCAAAATGGTGTTCAATTTACTACCCAATTTCAATAAGATATATATATTTTATGGGTTTTGAGGCAGAAAGTAGCAGAAAACAAGGAAAAACTCCAAGTATTGAAAATGCAATCCGGGTTTTGCTGAAAAGTATTTATTCTCATTTCACCGAAATTGATATAGAAAATTTTATTGAAACGGCCAAACTAAAATTATACAACTTTACTGATAAAAAAGACTTAATCACATTTTATATGCAGTTTTATAAAAACCCAAATGAAGAAGTTTTTACTAAAATTTTTGCTCGCCTTCAAAATGATATTATTAAAGGAGATGATCGTCTACTTCCATTCTATATATATGCAGAAATAATTGAGCGTGATTTTGGAAAACAGGAAAGATTGAAATACTTAATGGAAAAAATCAATGGGAAATTGGTTTAATAGATATTCTATATTTAGTTGAAGTCAGATTAATTTATATATGAAATAAGAAATAGAACTTTTTATGAATCTGATAGATGAATATAATTCTATTTTAAAGAAAGGTTAAATTATTGAATTATTGATTTTGAACTAAATATAGAAACGCACAAGGAAATCTTTAAATTATTGTTGTGTACTTAGAATCTCAATAATAGAGTTCACCAAAATAACAACTTTTAAAAACTTAAAAACCCTAATATGAAAACACTTTATTTATTAGCAATTTTAATCTTAATCACGGTCTCAGAAGCCAAAGGATATGACTCACTATCCGTCAAATCCCCTATCACTCAGGAAATCACAGCCAACTTAACAGATCCAATTGACGATATGATTACATACGAGATTGTATATGAATTAGCAACAGACCGAGAACTAAGAGAATATTATAAATACATTGAAAGCTGGGAATGGGCAGAAATACTTAGAAAACCCTTTTTCATCTACGATGAAATGAGAGAAGGGAAAGATGGTAAACTCTATCTTCCAAGATACAAATAACCAACTTTAATTGAAGAAACCCGAAAAGTCATTCTGCAGGGTCTTATTTTGAATGGAAACGGGTCAAATTCGGCTCTTAATAATTATTAAGGCAAATATTTACGATGGGCTTAAAGGGCTCTATATCACATCAATAATGCACCATTTGAGAAGCTTACTAATTTAAAAATTTATACGTAATTCTTAATTCAGATATATTATTGATTGATAAAAGTAGATTTATCTTTTAAACTTCCTTCTAAGAGCTATTATGAACAATGTTATAAATATACCTTGAATTATAGTTTGCATTGATGACCAGAATACAGTAAAACCGTTCGCAGCTTTGATAAAATCAATATCTCTTTTGACCGGGAAAGAATTCACAGTTGAATATAGGATACTTAAGGCAAAATCATTAAAAAAATTATAAATATTTGAGCAGTTTAAATAAAATATTATTGAATGATAATCATTTTGTATATAATCTAAACCAGAGAACAAGTAAAGAAACGAAAACAATATTATTATTAAAAAGAACCATACCCCCACTTTTGAATAATTTTCACCATAATCGCTGAAAAACTTATATAGAGATAGAATAATATATTTCAACCCTTTAGAGTTATGCTCTCTATCAACATCCATACTTCTTTGATGAAACTCTCCTGCTAAATCAAATTGTTTCATATTGTCAAAATTTTTTTCGAAAGTTTTTAACTCCATAATCAGACTTCTTGCAGTTACTACAGATATTATTTCGTCTGCATTATACATGCCGAGTCTTTTTAAATCGTCGTAATTCATTTCATGGCTATCATTTAATAGCCTTAAATCTACTAAATTATTAATGTTGATAGTAGGTGACGAAAATATAACATTTTCAAAATCAGAATTCAAAAATGAACAATTTGTGATATCGGTATTTATAAATACAACGTTTGACTTTAAATTCATTCTTCTAAACAATGCAATATTATTGAACATACAAGAGTTAAAAGTAAAGTTTTTATCACCAATTATTGAATTACTAATGTCTAGATAATCAAACATTACATTCTTAAAATGAACCTTGCCATTGAAATTACAATTAAATTCGGCTTCGATAATTTTAGTAAATCTCACGGCACTTATAGCATCAAAAGAAAATGTCCCATTGAAAATTGTCGAATTAATGTTAATGCTTTTAATTTCCTTACAGCTATAAAAAATTAATTCTGAATTGAAAACACAATCTTCAATTGAGATGTGTTCAATAGTTGTGTTATTAAATGAAATAGTTTTATTGAAAATACAATTCTTAAATATATGAGGCTCAGAACAAGTGATCACCATTTCATAAAAAGATACACTGATATTGAAAATACAATTCGTAAAAGAGATATCAGCTTTTTGGTTGAATCCCATTCTGCCTAAGTCAAGATGCTCATTGGCTTCATAGTAACCTATATTACCTGATAAATTGTTGAAAATGCAATTATCAAAATGAGTATTCCCATTATCAATTTTCTTGTAAATATCTTTTAAAAATATAACATTTTTATTGTTATCATGACTGTTATCCTCATCCTTATCCTTACCAATTAAAGAAGCCATACTATTTAAAGTAGAATCCAATTTTTCGAATAGTATTTCTCTTTTTGTGATGAAGGTAAGTGATTTTGATAAAATATATCTAATATAATAAATGAAACTCATCATTTTGTAATGCCCTTCGCTATTTAGTTTTCTTGGTTAATAAAAATAAGAACATATTCTATTAGACCTGTTCTAAGTTATCATTTCCCTCGTCGGTTTCAAGAGCATCATTATCATCATCGACCTTTAGGTCAGTAATAGCATATTTTAATTTCTTCAAATTATCATTTATTTCTTTTAATTGTTTTTCTGTTTCGGATAAATCATCCGGATTAATTCTATTAAAAAACTGCTCTAATGATAATGATACATTCGAATTAAACTTTTTTCCAAATTGATTCTCGTATTCAATTAAAACTTCATATGCATGTGGAATTTGTTCTTTGTTGTTTTCACTATCGTTTTTAAACTTTTTTGAGCTACTTACTGTGTGACCGGCACGAATAATATATTCGCTTCTAGGAATCAGAATACTTATGCCTTTTGTTAATAATGCATTTTTATTAAAATACTCTGTAAATACTTCGGTGCCAATATCATACGGAGGGTTGAATGTGACTTTAATGTTTTTTGCAATCCCATTACCTACATTTTTAATTACAAAAGTAATATTATAAAATGTTTTACCGTTATCAAAATAAGCAATTATTGAGGGTTCGTTATTCTCTAAAAGAATTTGCAATTGCTTTTGGTTAATCATCCGTAATTTTCTTGTCTCAATAGTATACCATATAATTATTAATAATGTTGCTGATAAAATTATATTGTTAATGTTTTGTATAACCCATTCAAGTAAAACCATATTATACCTCTCTTCCTTCCACTATCTTGATTTCTTCGGGGGTGAGGGCGTAGAGTTTATAGACTTCGGAGTCGATGGCGTGGTCGAGTTGTTCGCACTTGCGCTCCCAGTATGTTTTGTCCTTGTCGGTTTTTGATGTTTGAAGTTGTTTCTTGGATTCGAGCATTTGGTCGACGAGAGAGACTATTTTGTCGTGTGTTTGTTTTTCGGTTTCGTTGTTGAAGTCAATATGTGGAAAACAAAACCCTTTTAAATATTCAGGTGTTAACCTATAGGCATTTCCCCTTAATGCTGTACTTGTGTTAGATATATAATACCAAAATATTTTTGAATTAAGTACTCCTAAAAAATAAAGTTCTTTGTAATCGGCAACATTTTCATTAAAAACGATACTATGCATAGCAGGCCCATGAAAGAAGTCTCCAACCAAGTCAATTGAGACTCGATTACTGACAAGCATATCAGGTATCATTATTTTTGATTTCTGATATTCATTTAAACTTCTCGCAGCTGAATATTTATAAAATGTACTACTCGTTAAATCGACCTTCCTATTTAATAATAATGTTCTATTCGTTGATAAATAATTATAGGCTTTTGGATATTTCTTTTCTATTATACTTTTTTCTAATAAACGATAAGCACCGTTTTCAATTTCATATGGATATAGGAGATAAATGTTCTGAAATGAGACGTAATATCTCTTAATGTCCTCTCCATATATAAATTTCTTCATCAATTTATTCTCAATTTCGACATTCGCATTTAAAACTTTTGAAAAATATAAATTTGACTCCTCTCTTTCTTCTAGTAATTCTAAAAGGAATATTTCGTCATTACCAGTTGAAGAACCTTTAAACATTTTTGATGTAATATTTTCAAATATTAAAGAGTGCGAGGCAATTTTATCAAGAATGTCTGAAGTTTGGTTGTTTGAAAAATTCCATTGTGATGTGTTTAACTTAGCTATATTAATAATTTCAAAATCTTTTCCATATAAATCAGAATATTGAGAACCAAGTGGAAACTTTTTATATTCTATGGTCATATTTTTTGATTTCCCTAAGAACAACAAACAAGTATATGTTGTAGCACCTTCGAATATTTGATTTGTTGAGAAATCAATAATTCGTTCTAATGATTTATTTTGCATTAAATATTCTCGTAGTTTCTTACCCATTAAGGCAGTAAAGAATTTGTGCGGAGTTATAAACCCAAGAATACCCTTGCTATTCAAATGCTCAAAACCTTTGTATATAAAGAGTAAATATAAATCATAACTGTCACTAACAATATTGCTATAATAATTATTAAAATACTTTACTTGTTCGACTGCATACTCGTTTAACGTTTGAATCCTTACATATGGTGGATTTCCTACAATAGCATCGAAGCCTCCGTTTCTAAATACTTCGGGGAACGTAGTTTCAAAGTCCATAGGATTAAGTTTGCGCTCTTCTTCGGTTGGGAACATTTTGCCCTGAAGAATGTCGGTGCCGATTAGAGAGTTTCCGCAGACTATGTTTTTGCTGAGGTCTGGCAATATTTTTTCGTGGAAGAGGACTTGCATTTCGTTTGCTGTGGCAGTGGATTCGTCTTCGAGCATTTTGAGTGCGAGAGATAGTTGTGTGACTTCTACTGCCTGGTTGTCTATGTCAACTCCGTATATGTTGTTTAATAATATGTTCTGTTTTTGCTTTATGCTGAGTATCCATTGACCGTCTTTGTTTATGCATCCTTCTTTTTTTGCCTGTTCGGTATGCAGCTGATAATATTCCGTGTGGTATTTCAAGAGTGTTTCGAATACGCCGATGAGGAATGAGCCGCTTCCACAGGCGATGTCTGCGAAGCGGAGTTTGCTGATTTCGGTAGGAGTTTTATCAATTATAATCTTTCCCACAGTGTTCTCAACTATATAATCTACTATATACTTTGGTGTATAATATACACCACCTGCTTTGCGAACCTCAGGCTTTTCTTCTACCTTCACGCGCTGGGCTGTTGCGTTTACTACTTTCCCGAGAAATCTTTCGTAGATTGAACCGAGTATGTGAATCGGGATTGCGTTGAAGTCATACGGTGAATTGAGGTATGACATTTCGTCGCAGATTTTTTTGAATGTGCTTTGTTCGGGTCCCTGAAAGTTCTGTTCGTCTATGAAGTGCTTTTTGAATACTATTCCGTTGTACTTTGCGTCGAGTTTGCGGCAGACAGAAATGAACTCTGTCCATGCGTTTCCTTTTTTTCCGAACTCGCTGATGTAGTATTCGGGTTCTATAAGTTTATCTTCAAGAAAACGAATGAATACGATTCTATCTATAGTGCGTTGTGTTGCTTCAGTGAGTTCTTCGCTTGAGAGTTTCGCATCGTTTTTCTTGAATGCTTTTGCGAGTGTTTCGCGGACTTCATCTATGTATTCGAGGAAGTCGTCGTCTATTGCCTGTATGGTGCTTTTGAATGCTGTCTTTTGCTTGCCTTTGATTTTAGCGAAGCTATCCGCATACTTTTCGAGAGAGTTGTTTGCTACATCGTTTCTTGAGAAAAGATAATAGATTTCTTTAAACTTTTCGGGGTCGGTAAAATCTGTGTATATATATGATTTATGGTTCGGGTTGCTTAGAACCTGATTTATGTTTGGTTTGAATCTGCAATCGAGTACGTGAAACTCTTCAAAATCAGTGAGAACTGCTATTGGTGTGTTTGCATTCCATCCGTAGCGGATTGTCTGGAAATAGTCGTCGGCATTCTTAAGGCTTCGGTTTGGCTTTTTTGCTTCGCAGAAGAACTTTGGCTGACGGTATTCGGGGTTGATGTAGAATGCGTAGTCTGCACGTTTCTGCGCTTTGCCAACGCTGACTCCTTTTTCGACTTTGACTTCCTG
>JBMOHR010000149.1:0-6972 GCA_049317745.1 Ignavibacteria bacterium | reverse complement strand
CTTTTCTCCCGTCCTTCGCCTATGCTTCTCCCGTTGTTTGCCTATGTTTTCTATATTCAATCCCTATCCAACCCATATTCCCGCTATATAAAACCCCTGTGTTTATGATTGTAATCCTAACAGGCGGTGTTTATTATCTACTAACATAATATCCCTAAAGGGATATACTTTGTGGGAAACTTAAACCTACTAACATATTATCCCTAACGGGATATTTGAATAAATCCCTTTAGGGATTAAACATCAGTAGGCACGAAGACCCCAGCAATTCTTATCCCTTTAGGGATTAAACATTAGTAAGCATATCCGTAACCCTAAATAATCTTTTATCAGTGCAGATCAGTTCTAATCGTCTTTTATCAGTGTGCTGTTTCTTGCTCTTCCGCTAAGTTCTGCGTTTTCACTCTGTCAAACTTCCCCCTTCACAAATTATATACTTGAAAAAACGGATATATTATTTTATAATTACTTTATTACACATCTAAACCTTATTGCCCATTATGGATGATATTATTGTTAAAAACGGTATTTCGTTTAGCCAAAATCCGGTCGAAGCTGTTTCCCAGATCTACAAAGATACTTTTATCGGCAAAGATCAGTACAGTTTAATATTTTGCTCCTCCAATTATGACCTGAAATCACTCGGAACTGAAATCAAAAAAGTTTTCGGCGAACGTGTGTTTTGCTGTACTACTTCAGGTGAAATTTCTTCTGCGGGCTACACAAAGAGCAGTATTGTCGCCACAGGAATCTCCTCAGCAAAGATGAAGTTCCACAGGTTCCGTATTAATGATGTTACTGATTTTGATGCTGAATATGCAAAAAAGATTTCTAAAGAATTTTACGATTTAATTAAAGGCTCGCAATTGAAAAACGCAAAGTATCTCGGACTGCTTATCATCGACGGTCTTTCTCTTCAGGAAGATAAAATGATTGCACTGCTTTCCAAACATCTCGATACCGTCGAAATTGTTGGCGGGTCTTCCGCTGATGACTTACGTTTTATTAGTACACATATTTATGATGACGGTGACTTTAAACAAAATTCCGCTGAACTGCTTATAATAGAAACTGAGATTCCATTTATCTCCTTTAAAACACAGCACTTTGAACCCACTGAAAAGAAACTCGTGATTACCGATGCCGATACTACTACAAGGATTGTTTATGAAATAAACGGTGAGAAAGCTGCTCTCGAATACGCTAAGATTCTCGGTATCGACGTAAAAGAACTCGGCACTCAGATATTTGCTAAATACCCCGTAATGCTGAACGTTGGCGGCAACTGGTACATTCGTTCCATAGGGAAAATGAACGACGATTACAGTCTCACTTTCTTCTGTGCAATCGATGTCGGCTTGGTTTTAACCGTTGCAAAGGGAAATGACATTCTTAATAATCTTAAATCTCAGTTAATAGAAATTAAAAAAGAGTTGGGAAGCATAAGTTTAATCATAGCATTCGATTGTATTCTTCGAAGACTGGAGGTTGAACAAAACAACCTGACAGATGAGATGAACAAAATCCTTTCGTCTGAAAATATTATAGGGTTTAATTCTTACGGAGAACAATGTCAGTTTGTTCACGTGAATCAAACATTAACGGGAATAGCTTTTGGTAATAAATAAATTCTGATGAGTAGTCAAACAGATAAAATCGCCGGACTGGAAGCAAAAGTTCTTCAACTCGAGAAGGAACTGGAGAAATCAGGAAAAATTCAGAAAGCCCTGATGTCTAAAGTTGAGAAGACTGTCGAAATGTCAGGAAACGACTATTCTCTCTTCGAGGCAAACGTTCAGCTTCAGGAAGTTGTTAAGGTAAAAACTAATGAGTTAGTCGTTGCCAATGAACAGTTAAAGAATGAAGTAAACGAAAAGAATAAATCTGCAGAACTTCTTTCGATGAGCGAAGAAAGAATGCGCGTAATTCTTGATAACGTTCAGGCGGGGATTATGTTGATCGACCCCGTAGAGCACAAAATTACTGACGTTAACAAAACCGCCTTACTTATGATGGACCGAAAGAAGGAAGAAGTGGAAGGTTCTTTATGCCATAAGTTTATCTGTCCTGCAGGTGTCGGAAACTGCCCCGTCACTGACCTTCGAGATAAAGTGGACAGGTCTGAAAGAGTATTGCTGAAATCTAACGGAGAAAAGATTGACATACTTAAGTCTGCAAGCATAATCAACATTAACGGCAGGGAAATGATTATCGAAAGCTTTATCGATATGACTGAAAGAAAACTCGCAGAGGATGCCCTGAAGAAAAGCGAACAGAGAAACAGAGCTTTGCTCGATGCAATTCCCGACCTTGTTTTTAACATTACTGCAGAAGGAAAAATTATAAATTATCACACTGCAGACCCTTCTCAGCTAATAGTTGACCCCGAAAAAATTATTGGCTCTAATTTCAGGGATATTCTTCCCGAAGATTTGTCCAGCGGTATTCAGCAGACTATTACAAAATCACTTAAAACCCATAACCTTGAATCGTATGAATATTCCATAGACATTAAGGAGATTAAAAGATACTACGAGGCAAGAATTAAAGAGTTTGTTGATAACGAGGTGCTTGTTCTTATACGTGATTTTACTAAGCAGAAAAAAGCTGAGCAGCAGCTTGAGGCTATAAATAAACTTCATTCGATTGTTAATGAAATATCATCCGACCTGATAAAGAAACCAACTATCAAAATTAACGAAAGCATCAACGGTGCTCTGGAAAAACTTGGCAGATATACAGATGTTGACCGGGCTTATATTTTTGAGTTTAATCTCATCGACGATGTGATGAACAATACTTATGAATGGTGTAACGAAGGAATAAATCCCGAAAAGGAAAACCTTCAGGGAATCCCAAATGATTTAATCACAAGATGGTTTGATAAATTCAATCATAACGAACATGTTTATATCCCTAAAGTATCAGAAATCCCCTATGAGTATAAAGACGAAAGAGGAGTGCTTGAAGCCCAGGGAATTATTTCATTAGTTACTGTTCCTTTGTTTTACAGCAACCTGCTCATTGGCTTTATCGGATTCGATTCCGTAAGATATCAGAAAGTTTGGGACGAAGACACAATTAACCTTTTAAAACTTACAGGTGAAATAGTCGCAGGTTCTATATACAGGTATAAGTTTGAAAGAGAACTGATTAAACAAAAAGCAATTGCCGATAATGCAAACCTTGCAAAGAGTGAGTTTATTGCAAACATGAGCCATGAAATAAGAACTCCGATGAATGCTATTCTCGGCTTCTCGGAAATACTGTTTAATACTATTGATGAACCAACCCCTAAAAGTTATTTAAAGACCATCCTGAGCAGCGGAAGAACCTTGCTGTCCTTAATTAATGATATTTTAGACCTTTCAAAAATTGAGGCAGGCAAACTTGAGCTTATGTCTGAACCAGTAAACATTAAAGATGTGATTGCTGACTTAAAGCACATATTCTCTCACAAGACTGAAGAAAAAGGCATCAGTTTAGAACTCAGCATACCCGATAAATTACCGCAGCATCTATACCTCGACGAAATCAGGTTACGCCAGATTCTGTTAAACCTTGTCGGCAATGCTATTAAGTTTACGAATTCAGGTTACGTAAAAATAATTCTGCAGCTTGTCAGCCATCGTGATAAATCGTATGATGTACTAATAATCATTGAAGATACTGGTATTGGCATTCCGCCCGAGGAACAGAGTCTTATTTTCGATTCTTTCAGACAGGCAAGCGGTATCAGTGCAAAGCATTTTGGCGGTACAGGCCTGGGACTTTCCATTTCTAAGAAGCTGGTGGAAATGATGAATGGCACAATTACTGTATCAAGCGAAGTAGGTAAAGGAAGTAAGTTTACGGTTAAACTAAAGAACGTTAAAAAAGTAGATGTAGTAGAAAAACAAACAGAGGCTATCGACTGGGGTAATGAAAAGCTTAGTTTCGGTAACTCGAAAGTTTTAATCGTAGATGATATACAGCAGAACATTGAGATTGTTAAGATATATTTAGACGATTCGGATTTGGTTTTTGGTGAACTTAATTCAGGTAAGACAGTAGTGGAGTTTGCTAAAGTGTTCAAGCCAGATTTAATACTGATGGACTTGCGAATGCCCGGAATTACAGGGTATGAAGCTACCGCTATGATTAAAAAAGATGCCGATACAATGAATATACCTGTTGTAGCATTTACTGCTTCCTCTATGAGAGCTGATGAATCAAGAATCCTGAAAGAATTCAACGGCTATCTCAGAAAGCCTATTCAGAAGAACGAACTCTTAAAAGAGCTGGTAAGGTTCCTGCCTTACAGTATAATTTCAGATACCGCTCTAACTGAAGATAATATAAGTTTTGATTTTCCTGATATTGACGCAGATACAGGAAAGAAATTAATACTGTTAACTGATGATTTGCAAAACCTGTTCAACGAAAGAAGCAGAACTCTCCTTGAATATATGGACCTGTCAGAGGTAAATTTATTTATAAACGACCTTTCTTCTTTCTGCTCGAAAAACTCTTATCCGCTGCTGGATAATTATATTAAATCACTGAAAGAAGATTACAATAACTTTGATATTAATTCACTGAAAAGAAAACTTTTAGATCTTCCTGTATTATTATCTAAAATTAAGAATAAATTATAGTATATGACATCTGATGACAATATAAACTCTATTCTGATAGTTGATGATCAGCCGCATAATATTCAGCTGATCGGGACTTTGTTAAGAAAGTATTATAACCTTTACGTTGCTGATAATGGAGAAAGTGCAATAAAAATAGCCGTCGATAAAAAACCTGATTTAATACTCCTTGATATTATGATGCCAGTACTATCAGGCTTTGATGTGTGTAAAATTCTTAAATCAAACATTGATACACAGAATATTCCCATCGTTTTTCTTACCGCAAAAAACGAAGCCGAAGATATAGTAACGGGATTTAAACTTGGTGCAGTAGACTATATTACTAAACCATTTAAACGCGACGAAGTATTAATCAGGGTCTCCACTCACATTAAACTTAAAGAGGCAGAAAATGAACTGAAACGGAAAAACTCTGAACTTGAATCTCTTAACACTGAGTTAATTGTATCAAAGAATCTTATTGAGAAAAGCGCACAGGAACTGGAATTGCTGAATCATGAAAAAGATAAATTCTTCTCAATTATAGCACACGATTTAAAGAACCCGCTTGCCGGATTTGTCGGACTTACTGAAATGGTAAGCTTTAGAATTGAAAAATTTTCAACTGATGAACTTAAACACTACCTGGATTTAATGCACAATTCTGCTGGTCAGTTAAACGAACTCCTTTCTAATTTACTCGAATGGGCAAGGCTGCAAATGGGGAATATTGAGTTTAAACCCGACTCCAATAATCTGTTCGATTTGGTTGAAAAGATTGTAGGTCTCCAGAACAGCAATATAACAGCAAAAAGTATAAACGTTAGTGTTAAGATGCCGTCAAATCTTGGTTTTGTGTTTGACCTGTATATGCTTGAAACTGTTTTGAGAAACCTGATAACCAACGCAGTTAAGTTCACGAAGGAAAACGGGTCGGTTGTAATTGCCGCAAACATGATAAACAATAATATAGTCATATCTGTAAAAGACTCGGGAATAGGAATGCCTCCGCCTCTTGCTAAAAAGATATTCTCGCTTAAAGAAGTAGTTTCCAGAAAAGGCACTTCGGGCGAAGCTAGTACAGGTCTCGGACTTATTCTCTGTAAGAGTTTTGTGGAAAAGAATAACGGAAGTATATGGTTTGAAACCGAGGCGGGTATGGGCTCAACATTCTTCGTGTCTCTGCCTTATATTAGGCAATAACTATTTCAGGTAAATAAGCTTTCCCGTTTTTATCTGTACGTTGTTTTTAAGTGTAATGAAATAAATACCCGAAGATAAACCGTTCTTTGCATTCCAGGTTATTCTGTGCCTTCCCTGATTCACAAACCCTGTAAACAACCTTTCCATAAGCCGTCCCTCTGCGTCGTATATTTCTATGTCAAGTTCTGTTCTTTTGTTTACCTCATAGTCTATCACAGTAGAACTGTTAAATGGGTTTGGATAATTCTTGTGAAGTATAAATTCAGGCGGTACGATTGTTCCTTCGCCCGTAATTTTTAAAACATAGTTTGACGCTATGGTCTGTAAATAAAGAGCCGTAGATGAAGGCAGCCCTGCTGTGTAATCCGAACCAATGCACGAAGAATTAAATATCTTCGAGTAAAAAGCACAGGCAGTTAAATATGAACCGGCAAGTGAGGGATGACTGAAATCCGAATCCCATAGTATTACAGTTGAATCTGTGTTGACTGATTGCCTCCACACATTGCCTGCCTCGCATACCTGAGCATTCAGTTCGTTCGCAATCTTTCTGTAAGACGAGGATAGCGAGTCCTGCATGTGTGAGAAATTAACAAACGGGGGACTGCAGCTTGTGTCTATGCACTGTACACCCCCGTACCTTCTTCCCCACGTCATAAAAAACATTGTATTGCAGTTGTATGACTTTATTGTTGAATCAAGTTTGCGTGCCGAAGGGTATGTGGAAAAGTACCTGAAGTATTCAATAACCGGCATCTGACTTTGTTCCTGTAATATTACGAAGTTCCAGTTTCCTTTTGATATTTTAAACTGAGTCTCTGTGTTAGTTAAATGCTGCTCGAATGAATACCCGCCTGGTGTACTTATTTCAGTGTAAATAGTCTTTCCGAGTGAAGTACTTATGCCGCTGAATATAGCAGGCAAATCGTTCGAGTAAGTGTAACTGTTTCCTACAAATAAAACTCTTGTCGTATCGGCAATAAGCAGAACGGGTAACAAAAATATCAGCAATGCATAAACTATAACTCTCTTCATAGCCTAAAATACGTTAATTTTATTATTAAATATATTGATATAATATTCAATTATACCCCGAATAGGAGTAAATTTTGGTATAGAAGATATTTCTTAATCTATCTAATTTTGTATT
>JBMOHR010000148.1:0-6976 GCA_049317745.1 Ignavibacteria bacterium | reverse complement strand
AGAACTATCGCTTGAGCAGGTGTTTGGGTATTAGAGATTGGCACACTGATTAAAAAGATTGGCACAACATATACACTGAAAGAACTGATCCGCCGCGGCGGACTGATTAAAAGACTAATTATTATTTGAATGACAAGAGGAAGTGGAGTTTTAAAAAGATAGAAAACTTACTTAATCTTGTCATTTATTTATATTGAAATAATTTGTATCATTACACAAAATAATGGATAAGGAATATTTAAAATCCGGTTACTTTAATAATAAATAAAACATCATGATAGACAAGATTTTTGATTTATGTGTGAAACTGCTTGTAAAGATTGCGGAAGCGACGGGTACAACATACAAGACAGTGAATGTAATAATTTTCTGTGTGCTTGGACCTCTGGCGTTTGTTCTTTTATTCATTATGTATTATAATAAAGTGAAGGATGTTGAGAGGTACAAAAAGTTATACGAGAAATTTGTTCAGGATGATTTAAATAACTTTTGATTTAACTCAAAACTTATCAAAGAATTTAACGGAACCTGATTTCATTGTAAGCACGTTTTGGCTTCATTGCTTCTTTCTTTCGTTTATTAAATTTAATTAAATTCATTTCATCGTATTCCATATCAAGTTCAGCACCTTTGAAAAGATAACTTATGGAATAAGTCCACATTCTTTTTCCTGATTTCGAATCGAAAACAAGAGACAGCCATACTCTAACTCTTTTGTAATCGTCTATTACGGAGAAGTTATTCTTATATTTCCTGGATTTAATTTTAGCAGGTTTGCCGGCTACGAATTTGTGTTTATCGAATTCAGTTTCAACAGTAAGATATGCATTGTGATCAAGAACTTTAGGTCCCTTTCGTTTTGAAGCGGGACTATTAAGGTATATCATTACTATTGCAACGAATGGCGGTTTGATATGATGTAATAATTCCTCAGTTGGGTTAAAAGTAACAGTTATGAAGTCATCGTCGTGTTTAAAATCAACTATATCACAGTAAATTCCACCCGGGAGAATCCTAGCATATTTATCTACAAAATCGGGCAGACAATGTTTATAGTTATAGCTGTGAATCTTGTTGTATCCGCTTTTTCCATTAATATTCCTGTAAGTACGCCATATTTCTTTTAGTAAACTGGAATCGTTAACAGCAGAAGAGAACTTATTAATTGTTGTAAAGCTATCGTTATTATCTTTATACTTTGCAGAATCAGGTTTCTTTTGTTCCGGATTGTAGGGGTAAACAGTACTTTCGCCAGCTTTTTTTCCTTTATACACAAGGTTGCCGACTCTGCCGTGGATAGTTCCTGTAATCTGATGCGTTACTCGTCCCATTGTTGTGTTTGTTTAGTTAAAAAGTTAGTTGTGATATTAACGATATATGTTGTGATACGGGTGTAATATAGGTGCTACGGGTGTGCAGTACAGTGTAATGGAACTGAAATGGAACGTAAATGGTACTAAAATGGTACATTGATGGTACTCTGCAATTAAAGGCTTGTATTATCAATGAGATAAAACCTATTTCTTTTTTGAAGAAGTACATAAAAATCGAAAATGTTTATAACGATACAATCTGATTTAGTTATAACAAATTAAAAATAAAAGATTTAATAGTCAAGGAAAAAGATTTTGATAATAGAATTCAGCAGATAATAAAACCAATAGAACGCTGATTTCCACTGAATACGCGGATAGACACTGATTTAAAGATATTAAGAAGCGATTCAAATTAATACTATTCGAACCAATTTCTTGCCTTGGCGGGTTCAAAAGCCTTCCCAAGCAGAGCTTGGGAAGGAGGAGTTTAAAAAGCGGATATGAATTATTATAATCCGAGTTACTCTAATGCCTAAGTGGGTCCGAAATCCTTCCCAAGCGGGGCCTGGGAAGGAGGAGTTTATTTTAAATCAATAATTCTTATTGTACATTTCAAAGTAAGCTTTGTCGTGCCAGCAGGCAGGGCAGGCTTTTGGAGGTTCCGCGCCGACGTGAATATGACCACAATTACGGCAAATCCAGATTGTTTCTTCGCCTCTTTTGAATACTATATCTTCTTTTATGTTGCTTAATAGTTTCTTGTATCTTTCTTCATGATGTTTTTCAATTTCTGCAACGCGGTCAAACAGACGACCTATTGCATCGAATCCTTCTTCGCGTGCTTCTTTGGCGAATGTCGGATACATCTCAGTCCATTCGTAATGTTCACCGTTTGCAGCTTCTTCAAGGTTAGCGATAGTCGAACCGATACCGTCGAGTTGCTTGAACCACATTTTTGCATGTTCCTTTTCATTGTTTGCTGTCTCTTCGAAGAAAGCAGAGATTTGTTCGTAGCCTTCTTTTTTAGCAACTGAAGCAAAGTATGTATATTTATTACGTGCCTGTGATTCACCTGCGAATGCGTCCTGCAGATTCTTTTCGGTTTTTGTTCCTTTTAATTCTTTCATATATTTACGGGGTTTAAATTAGACAGATGTAATAACTTAATCAGAAATATTCTTATTTGAAATGAAATTAATGAGTTGCAAACATTGAAGAATTGTCTTAATTTTAAGTTTTACATTTAATAATTAAATTAATTTATATGAAAACAAGTATGTTGATAGTAATACTGATGGTAATGATTGGGTTGTATTCCTGTTCCAAAGAAGAATCAATCATTACTCCGCCTACCAATGACACTTTATCTTATAGTTTTAGTAATTTTAATGATTCTATAATAACAATTAGCTATGCAATCGGCGGTTCTACATCATCTCAGATGGTCAGCTGGGCAGCTCCTTCTGTTAATTTACTGAAGAATCCGCTTAGCATAAGGTTTAATTCAATGCACCTGACAAATGGTACTATGATGGTGCAGCTGCAATATGAAACTTTAATTGATACGCTTAATAGACAGGCATTCACTATGTCGACGGTTAAGGATTCTTTACGTGTAAACATAACAGGTCCAGCTAACAGACTGAATTTAACTCCTACAAATTTCAAGGGAAGAGGAACGATTACAGTTTATAAGTAAAAGTTAATCTTTACTAATTTTAAAAGAGGCTCTTATTTTATAAGCGCCTCTTTTTAATTTCAGTATAATATTTGCAAAGTAATAAGTGAAAAACATGGAATATTAGTTATAATTTTCATATTTTATACGATAAGTACACAATGGAAAACAATCAGGAAATAGAGAAAACCGAAATACAAATTGATAAAGGAAAATACATAATATTTCTTCCTTTAACTATAATTTGTTTATTAATAGTATCATTTGCTTTTCAGGCAAGCGATCAATCTATTGATTTCGTGAACCCCAAAATTGGCGGTTTTACTGAGTATTTTAGTCATACTACAAACTTTCAAAACCTTGCAAATAAGATTAACATTCTTTCCGAGGCTGATGTTTCTGTTGGTTTAAAGGATACTGTTTACACTGATAAGGATTGCTGGCTTGAATTAAGGATTGACCAGCAAATGCTCTATCAGCACTGGAGAAGCGGCAAAGTTGAGAAATACGGAATCTCTTCGGGTAATAAGTATCTTGACAGGAGTATTGAATCAAGACCGGGATTGTTTGCTATATTTGTTAAAGAAGAACGCCACGAATCTTCGCAGTATAATAATGCGGAAATGTATCACTTTATGCCGTTTAACCAGGGTATAGGTTTCCATTCACTGAATGGGACAGGTTATTACGGTAATTTAGGAGTCAGACCTTCGTCCCATGGTTGTATCAGAATGAGACATGATGAAGTTAAGAAGGTTTTTAAAGATTGTCCGCTCGGCACTCTTGTACTCGCTCATAAAGGTTATACTGCAAGAACAGTAGGCTTTGCACCTGATGGTTACGTAAATAAAGATTCACTTTCGAAAGATGAAGAAAAGTATTTGCTTGCTTCAAACCTTTTTAATGTTCTTGAAGGAAACTATTTCGTTTCTGAGAGAAGGTTCTTTGTTGTAAACCCGAAGACTATACCAGTGTCTGGTGTTTATATGGGTTATGATGCTAAGTTACCTGAAAAACAAAAGACCAAGAAAAGTGTTTATTTCTTTGCTAATGAAACTGATGTAATGGGTTCAGTTAAAGCAGGGGACATACTGGACAGTTTAAAGTCATCAGAGTTCCTTGCAGATATGAATTATGAAGTTGAAGATATAAAAGGCAATGCCCCCGAAAGAGATTTATCTTCTGCTGAATTGATTAAGAAGTACTTCTCTAATCCGATAGGAGTGTTACCTTACTTCCCGCCGGTGAACAAATAATTTCATTTTTGTAAGATTTAATAATTAATCAATATATTTTCTGCAATAAAATGTTTATATTTGTACAGATGTGGGGGAACATTATTAATACATCAGGAGTTTAAAAATTAGAAAATTTTATTAAATACCTTTAATTCGGAGGTTAATTACATGACAACAGAAAATAAAGAAGTTCTGGACTTTCAGGAAGCAATCGACACTCGTATGCAATACGGTGCCCCTGAACTTAAGAGGAATTTTAAGAAATTTGCATCAAGAGGTTTAATCTTTGCTATTGTTATTCATGCATTTTTAATCGGTTCTTACATCGTAACTTTGTACATCGAGCAGGTACAGCTGGAAAGACAATTGCAGATTAAACGTGATATTGAATTAAAAGACATTCAGACACAGGATGCAGCAAATGAAGAGGAAAATACTCCTCCTCCTCCTGATCTTGAAGTTAAACAACCTGACGCGTATAAAGATATGGCAGCTTTAACACCTGAACCTGTGGCTAAAGAAAAAGCAGATTTAGAGACTATTAAGAAGGTAGAAGAAACAGAAAAGATTAAAGCATTCGTATCTTCAGAAGGTAGTGAAAATGCTGACCCGAATAAGGAAACAGGTAAATTACAGGTTGATTTAAAGAAGACAGAAGATAAGGAAAAGAAAGAAGAGAAGAAGGAAAAGAAAGAAACAAAGACTTTCCAGCAGTTTGAAGTAGATAAACCGCCTGTGGCTGTTAATTTATCTTCTGTAAAAAGTTCTATGAGGTATCCTGAGATTGCAAAATCAAGCGGTATCGAAGGTAAAGTAACTGTAAAAGTGCTTGTCGGTCCTGACGGATCAGTAGTTCAGGTTGGCGGATTCAGCGGACCTGATGTATTCAGAGACGAAGTATCGAGCAAGGTTATGAGCTTACAGTTTACACCTGCATTACAGCAGGGTCAGGCAGTAAGATGCTGGGTAAGTGTTCCTTTCAGCTTTACATTGACCGGAAAGTTTAAAAAAGAATCAGGTGACGACGACAAGAAAGAAGAAAAGAAAGGTGATAACTAATTCATCAGACGATGAATAGTGCATTCTACATAAACCTATTTTCCGCGACTGTCGGTATTGTCATGGGTGTTTTGCTCCTAAGCGGTATAGTGTTACCTGGTGTAGAATTGAATACGAGGTTAGTACTCGGACTGATTTTTCTTTCTTATGGATTTTATAGGTATCTGCAGGTATACAATAAAAGGAAACTGATTAAACGACAGGAAGAACGGGACAGAATGAAACAAGCTCAGGAAGACATAATTAAAAAAACAAAGTAAGCATAATTAACAGTACAGGCGGCGAAAAGTCGCCTGAACTTTATACACCAACAATATGAATCACGTTTCAAAAATATTACTCTTATTAATAGTATTAATTTTTAGTGGCTGTGATTTTACCGAAATTAAATCCAAGGCAACTATAGGTGAACTTTCAATTGAGGTTGATGAAAACATTGAACCTGTACTCCCTTATTTAAAAAGTGAATTTGAAAGACTCAATCCCGAAGCAAAGATAAATTATACAGTAAAACCTACAAAAGTTGCAATCACTGATTTTCTGAATAAGGATACCAAACTTATTTTAGTTACTTCTGATTTGACCGAAGAAGACAAGAAATACCTTAAAGAGTACAAAATAGAATTCCAGAGACAGGAAGTTGCTACAGATGCTATAGGCTTTATAGTTAATAATGATAATCCTGTAACACGTGTTACTTCAGATGATTTATCAAAGATATTTACGGGGGAATATACTCAGTGGAATCAGCTTAAGGCACAGGATGAAGAACAGAATTCAAACGTCATTTCCAGAATGACAGGTAATGATAATAAGATTAAAGTATTCATACAAAGACCAAATTCTTCCACGTATTCTTACGTAAAGGATTCAGTATTAATGGGTAAGGAGTACGTAAAGGCTGCGGCTATATGTTCAACAAGTGCTCAGATGCTTGAGATGGTCAGAGCTAATAAGAATTCAATCGGAATTACAAACTTGTGCTGGTTATCAAAGGGTGATCAGGATTCGCTCGATACTTCAGTTAAAACTTTGAGAATATCAAGAATTTACCCTAATGGCAAACAGGAAGATTATGCAGAACTCCACCAGGGTCTTGTATTTACAAAGAAATATCCATACATAAGAAAGATTATAGCTTATACAACAGTTTTAGATATACAGTTATCCACAGGATGGATAACCTTTTTAAGGAATAAGGACGGTCAGAAAGTGTTTCTGGAAAGAGGTCTTGTTCCCATTACACAACCGGTAAAAGTTATTCAATTAGATTAATTTAAATATTACGAAAATGTTTAAGATTAAAATTTATTTATTGGCAGCATGTTTGTTTTTCGCATTTGTTGCGATTACCATTGCTCAGGATGATTTACAAAAAGGTAAAGATGCAATCGGCAGAGGTGACTTTGTTACAGCTGTTGATGCTTTAAGTAAAGCAGTAGCTACAAAACAAAACTACGAAACATATTACAATTATGGTTTCGCGCTTTATAAAACGGGTTCTCTCCAGAAGGCTGAAGATAATCTGAAAAAGGCTATTGTACAGGATGATGAAGGAATTGAGGCTATGATTGCTCTCGGTAACATTTACAGTGAACAGAAGAAATACGATGATGCAAACAGCCTTTTCAAAAAAGGATTAAAGGTTGAACCTGAAAACATTAATCTTATGATTGCACAGGCAA
>JBMOHR010000147.1:0-7059 GCA_049317745.1 Ignavibacteria bacterium | reverse complement strand
CAGATAATATTTTCTTCGGGAATCTTTGGAAGATGTTTTTTGGTAATCGATTTATAAGCAATGCTTGTAACAACAAAAATATTCGAAGGTGAAACAACAGCCTCTAATCGTTTAAAGGTTTGCTGAATCATAGAACTGTGGTCATTTTCAATCTTCAGGAATTGCTTCGGAAGCTTTGACGTTCCCTTGGGCCAGAACCTTGTACCTACGCCTCCTGCCATTATCACTGCATAATTATTCATCTGCTTTTGTTTTTTTGGTAAAATATTTTAACGGGGTCATTTAAAAAAGATACAAACGTATCAAAATCCTTTACCGGTTTATCAAGGTATATCAATTTGAAACTGTAAATTAAATATTTGAAAACCTCTGTTACTTCATCTTTAAACGGATCAATGCGGTAATTCTGAACAAACTTTACGAAGACATATCCCGCTTCCGCAAGATGTGCAACTTTATTCATTTCAAGAACACGTGCTATATTAACTATTTCCCTAAACAGTGCAAACGTAACCGATAGTTTGCGCAGTGACTCGAACGGGTAGGTCTTATCTTTCATTCCTGCAATAATCTGAAACGTATCCTCAAGCTCAGTAATCTTATCTCTTAAGATAATGTATGCATCGTACTCGCTGCTGTCTTTAAACTCCTTGATTAAATTGCTTTCTTCTTCTCCGAAATCGTATTTTTTCTTCTGAAAATCTTCTCGGTCAGCAAGAAGTTTATTCAAATCACCCTGAAGACCTTCGAGGTCTTTAATAGTTTTATCAAGATCTTTAAGTTCGTCGCCTCTAACTAAATTCTCAACGCCGGTTACCGATAATTTAAACACTTCAATATTTTCTTTAGTAACAACAATATCCTTAAACTTAATATCCAGGCAGAACATAAATGAACCATATATTCCCGAGATAATTTCAAAAGACATTTTCTCCGACTCTTCTTTCAGATATTCAACAAGAGGGAAAACTTCCTGAACAATAGCATCTCTCATTTCGATATCGGGGTCTTTCGATTCAGAAATTAAGATAAGGTCATCCAGCAACCCTATTATCTGTTTATTCTTTTCGTATAAACTTTTTTCATACTTAATAAATTCGGCATTTAATAATTCCTCCTTTGTTCCCTGTTCAATCTCATGAAGTTTTTCCTCTATTTCACTATCGGTCTCTATACCAACTTCTTCCTCCTCAACCGCAAAATCATTTTCGCTCGGAACGACAGGAATTAAATCCTGTAAAACTTTATTTTCTATTTCTTCCTCTGTATCTTCTTTTTCAATTATATTCTCAACATATATATTCTCTTCACCAGGTACACCCAGATTGTCGTCATTGCTTAACTGCGTTTCTATAAATACAACTTTTTCTTCAGCATTGTCTTCAGTTACATCCTCGTTATCTAACTTTTCAAAGAAGTCTGCCAGGTTTTCATTCTTAAGGTCGTCATTCCCGACAGGTACTTTCTCTTTACTGGTTTCTTCGAATAGCACTTCCTGTTTTTCATCGATAGTATCTGCAGCCTCATCCATGCCTGTAAAAAAAGCCTCTTCGGGCAATACCACTGTATTGTTTATGGAATCGGTTATTATATCTTTATTGCCCTGGTCAGGTAATACTCCTGTATTTTTTAACGGGTCTGTTATTATGTCATTGTTGTCCAGGCTTGTTTCGCTCTTTGGCAGACTGAACACATCCTCGTTATCATCAAAAAATACCTCGTTACTTTCGTCAGAAATATTATCAGTAAATTCTTCCGCCAGTTTTAAGTACCCATCACCGGGGGATTCATAATTCTCATTTATTGTGGACTCCCGAAACTCCTCAGTGACCAGTTCATTATCAAGTTCTTCTACTTTAAAAGTGGACTCTGCAAGTAAATATACCGGTGCTTCTGTCGGGACCTCATCTTCTTCTATTATAAAAGTTGTATCAATCTCCTCCGTGTTAAATTCTTCAGGAGTAATTTGTTCAAGGTCATAATAAGTTTGAAAATACGAATCAATATAATTTTTATCCGTTATGTAATTTTCCATAAAATTATCGAGCGTTATACTTCCTGCCTCAACTTTCTTTATCATAAAGATAAAGTAGCTTGTTAACCTTCTCAGTTTTTTAATTCCGGAAAGAATGTACAACTCCCTTAGAATATTATCGGCCATTTTCAAAGAGTTGAGAACAGTTATAACCTTAACGTATTCGCGACTGTTGGAATATTCCAGAAAATCCGACTCTACCTTAGATACGACAAACTTTATATAATCAATATTATTCAATCAAACTTAATTTTCAGTATGTGGAAAATTATAAAACTTCAGTATAACCTTAAAGGTTATTATAATTATCTTTTAAATTTAAATTTCAGGGAAATTAAACACTCTTTACAAAACACCGGAATTAAAATCAATGTTATAGTTGTGCCAAAACAATTTTTTGAAAATTAAAAATTTCAAACTTGACTTAAATGTATTCTTTGGTTAATATTATCTACTCAGGCGTTAAGAAATTTTTCTGTTAGTATATTGTTAATAACTTTTTTTGAACAGTGAGAAAATCTTTAACAAAATGTTACTAAATTATCATTACTAACAATGATTGTTAATAAGTTTCAAATAGTCTTTTAACTGCGTTAAAAATATAACAATTAGCCAACATTAGGGAGTGTTAATTCCGGCAGAAAAATACCTTAATATTTAAAGGAGAATTAAACGAGGTACTTAAAGTAAAACATTAAGTAATGTTGATTTGTTAATAATTATATAAGTTCATTAGATGAGTAATTCTTTTACTAATTCATACGATAAAAATAAACACGCGCGGATAGAGACAAAACATGAACGTCTTTCAAGAGAGGACGCTACTGAAATTTGGAAAAAGTTTATTGATTTACTGTCACAAAATCTTAAACCGTCCGAAATTAGTACCTGGTTTTCTGTTTTAACCCCAAGAGAGTTTGAAAATAATGTTTTAACAATTCAGGTTCCGAGTAAAGATTTTTACGGAATGATTGAAAAGAGATACAATAAGCAAATTTCATCGATTATAGACAGCGGATTACTCGGAGAGAACGGAAAACTGAATTATATTGTATCACAGGAAAGTTTATTCGACTCTGCTGCTGAACCAAAGACAGAAACAACCGAAACACCTAAATACGAGAATCCAAAAATATCAAACTTCCAGTATCCTTACGGAGCACAAAAAACTTTTAACGCTGAAGAAGAAAAAGAACAGTTTGTTTCAAACTTATACTCAAAACATACATTTGAGAATTTTGTAAAAGGCGAAAGCAACGAACTTGCGGTCGCAGCTGCGTTTGCGATAGCCAACAACCCGGGCGGTTTATATAACCCCTGCCTTGTGTACGGAGGTGTTGGCGTCGGCAAAACACACCTTGTACAGGCCATAGGAAACGAAATAGCGAGACAGTATCCTGAAAAGAGAGTTTATTATTTAACCACTCCTGAGTTTACGAATCAATTTACCACAAGCATAGCACGTGAGAGGTTTGACTTCTCAAACGGAAAAGGCGGAACAAGAAAACTTGACAGTTTTTACAAGTCACTTGACGTATTAATACTTGATGACATACAAAACCTTGAGGGAAAACCCGGAACACAGGATTTTATGTACCAGATTTTCAACTCACTTTATAACAACAAGAAACAAATCATCTTTTCCAGTGATAAACCAATCAATCAATTAAAGAGCATTGAAGAACGTTTAATCTCACGTTTTCAGTGGGGAAGAATTGTTGACATACAATTACCAAGCTGGGAAATGAGAGTTGCGATTATTCAAAGAAAACTGGAAGAAGCAAACATTGAAGATGTACCCGAAGAGGTGATTCACTATATAGCAACAAATATAAAAGACAGTATTCGTTCGATTGAAGGTTGTATCGTGAATATTATCGCGGAAAGCATGTTCGCGACCAAGGGCGAAGTAAACCTGGAACTTGCAGAGAGAGTAGTACAGAAATTTCTCGGGAATGTACGCAAAGCCAAGAGTGTTTCAATTGAAAATATAATATATGCAACAGCCGAGTACTTTAAAATCTCTGAAAACCAGATATTATCCCGTAAAAGGACTAAAGAAATTGCTTTTGCGAGACAAATTGCGATGTTTCTTGCAAAAGATATGACCACTTTTACTCTTGAGTCCATCGGATTAAATTTTGGCGGCAAAGACCATGCAACAGTTTTATACGCTTACAATTCAATAAAAGAGAGTATCAAAAAGAGCAGCAATGTTCAAAATGTGGTCTCAGACATCAAAAATGCAATAGCGAAATTATAATCGCATTGAATTTTACTTATAAATTTAGTATTTTAAAGATTTTAAATTAAGACAAATTATGCCATTAAGACACAAATCTGCTCAAAAGAGAGCCAGACAGACACTGAAAATTACCGATAAGAATAAAAAATACAAAGTATTGATAAAAGGTTCTGTGAAAAAAGTCCTTTCTTCAAAAGAGAAAGAAGTAGCCGAAACAGAATTCAAAAAAGCAGTCAGAACACTTGACAGAGCGGCAACTAAAGGTATAATACATAAGAATAAGGCGGCTAACGAAAAATCGAAGTTAGCCAAGCACATCAACAAGATTAGTAAATAATTTTTAACTGAAAATATTTAGCAAAAGAAAACGGCAGACTTGTCTGCCGTTTTTTTATACCCAAAATGAGTTACCAACTCAATTTACAATCCAAGTACATATTTAATTGCACCCTCAGGGTTTAATTTTCCGGCTCCCCAGTTTGTGTTAGGTACACTTCCTGTAAATTCATCGGCCGTTGCTGTATGCCTTAAAATATTCCTTACTTCTGAATGTGTAAGTGCAGGATTAATTTGTAAAAGCAATGCTACCGTACCAACAACGTGTGGCGCAGCCGAACTTGTACCACTAAACATTGTGTATGAATTATTCGGACCACAGGTGAATGTTGAATGACCGGGAGCACAGATTTCTATTCCAACTTTACCTGAAACATTAAAACCTCTTCCGCTGTAATAACAGAGTTTACCAATTCCGTCTTGAGGACCCCAGGCATAATTAACGGTATATGCTCCGATAGCCAAACAACTGTCCGCAGTTGACGGGAATGTAACCGAACCTTCATCAGAAATATAATCAGAGTGCCATCTTGTTGTACCTCCCCACGATTGAGTTACATCGACAATAAACCCAAACAAATCCATATCATCCTTGGCGTGCACCCTTACCTGCCAGTCACCTTTTATGGTTCCTGAGTCTTTCTCTGAAAATGCAAACCTCATCATTACGGTACCCTTTGAAGAAACTTCGCGGGCATAATTTATATTATAATTTCCAACTCTCAATATTCCCGAACCTTCCTTTATTTCGGGTGATAATTTATTGTCGGGCGTTAAAACCGTAAATACGGCTTTATTGTCTTTTCCTTTCCATAAAAACGAAACGAAGGAACCGTCGTTTTTCTTGCCTTCACCGGATGCAGGAGATGAAAACTTAAAAGTTTCGAGTTGTGCTTTTTTTAAAGTCTTTCTTACAAGCATATTACCTGATGCAAGGTTGCCGCCGCCTCCGATAACCGTTACGCCGCTTCTGGCTATTTCATTAGTGAGCATTTCTTCTTCTGTTGAGCCATCCATAAACTCATTCATCCATTCGCCGTCTTCAAAGAGCAAGATATTTACTTTCTCGTCTCTTAAAAACTTAACCATATCAGGAAAGTTTCTTACAAATCTCGGCGTATAATAATAATCAATGTTTGCCATTACGATTTCAGCGTCAGGGGCAAAGCCATGAACCTTCTGAACTCCATAATGTCCTCCAAGAACTATCCCTGCAACGCTTGTCCCGTGCTGAACTGTATCGGGCTCAGTTTTAATAATGTCTATTCCTCTTCTTCTGACGGTTCCGTTCTTTTCGCGGACCGCTCTTACTTTAGACGTTTTCAGTCCAACAAGTTTTTCGCCGACCTCAAGTACGCCATTTTTATTGGCATCCATTGCTATGAAAAACTGCTCGCCATAACAAGGATCAGTCTCGGTAAATCCGTCTTTTTCTCCGAAGTCGCTTGTCTTATTGCCGTTCTTATCATTATAAAGAAAATCCATATCAAGGTTGAAATTATTCTTGTCGGTTTTCAGAACATTGTATGTATTATTATTCATCTCAATATATCTCAAAACTTCGCTTATGTTAGCGATTCCATCGGCGTTTAAATCAACGGCATCAAGACCCGGTGTAAATTTACCATCTTTATCGACATCAACCCAGTTGAATTCACCTCCATCTGCGAAAAAGAAGAACGGATGGAAAACATCAATTCCTGAATCAACATCACCGACGACAACTCCTTTTCCCGTGACCGGATTACCACTTTTGTCCAGGAAGTTTTCTTTTAAAACAGTAGTGTACCACATATTGTCCTGTGCGTTTACACCCGCAACTATCACAAACAGCAGTACCGCAAATAACGATTTTATTTTCATATATTTAAATTTAGTTTTAATTGTAACTTTTGCTTTCTTTATAATGGAAGTTATTTAATATTTATACGAAAATAAAACCCTTTTGTTTGAATAAAGTTAAACCCAATAAACAAATAAATCGCCGAAATGACAATGTCCCTGTTCAAATTTCAATATATAATTTTTTCGATTGTATAAATAATGCAATTAAAGTATGTTGATTTAAATTTTTAAGAGTGAAAAATATATTTTTAAATATAATAGTATTAACTGCGGTAACGATGATTACCTTTTCCGGATGCGGCGAAGAGAAGAAAAAGGAAGCAAAAATAGTAACCCAAAACAGCACTATAGATACTTCCTCTGTCATTATTAATTATTTAGTCACTGGGGCGGGTAACGGCAAAATAACGATAACAAAGAAAGGCGGCAAGGTTAAGCTCGAACTGGAAAAGATTTCAGATGGGCAAAGTAATATCGAAACCAGGTTTATTTCAGATGGATGGATATACTTTTACTTCGTAACCGAAACCACCGTACAGCCCGTAAAATCAAAGATAAATAAAGACCACTTATATTTTAAGAACTTTGCATCACTTTC
>JBMOHR010000146.1:0-7145 GCA_049317745.1 Ignavibacteria bacterium | reverse complement strand
ATTTGTAGTTCCCTGAATTACGGGAATAAGAGCTTTTATAATCACAAATTAACAACAAATTACCGATTTAAAAATGGCAAATAAAAGTTATGTTCATGTATAGGCTTTTCCCGCAAACCCGTTTATGATTATTGTATAGCAAGGATTTTTCACCGCAAAGAAGACCAAGGTCGCTAAGAAGAACAAGATTATAAAGTATTTAGCCGCCTGGTTCTAGCAATCCATTAATTATTGATGGCAAGTGGATTGATTTAGAGGGCAATTTATTTGGTGATACTGGTTTGATACTAGTTTGATACTAATTACATACTGAAATGATACTTAAAGTATACTGAAACGGTACTGGGCAGGTTTTTTGTTTTTTGTACGTGATACTGAAGATGATACTGAAAAATGCATAGTGCGAAAACAGAAGAATTTTCAGTATCGATTTGGGATACTGGAAATTTTGAAATTCTTCAGTATAAGGATAATAGAGCTATTCCAGATTTACTTTATCTGAAAGCAGTTTCAGTTCTTCCGCCTTTGCGATTACCCATCTCTTCTGGAAAAAGGCTTTATCATTATTCAGTTTAATTAACAATCTGTCTGCTCCCCTGCCGTGTTTTCTTTTAGCAGTGCATAAAGAATTAAGATAATTAAGGAATGCGAAAATGCTATCTTTATAAGGTCCTTTGACAGTAAGATGTCTGGTTAAATAATGTTTTACTGTATCTATTAATGGGAGTACGACTCTCAGTTCATTTAATTCAAAAAGTGATTTAAGAAGAGTCACCTTTGAGAAAATATACATTGATGTATTTTTTGTTGTATCATTCATCAATAAATTTTTCGCAGGAGTAAATCTACCTTTAGAGAAATCAATCATAGCATGGCATATTGTACTGACAGGTTTCCTGTATTTAATGTTCATTTTACTGTTATACTTTTGCAAAAAAGTATCTGCAAAATGAATATCACCAAAAGAGAGTGAAACACTGATTGCAGTAAGGAAATTCAACGGCTGAATATGCTGAATGTTAATGAATAAATCTTTCTTTTCAATTTCCTTAATAATGTTGTACAAGTCACCCAGACTCTTCGAATTTCCCGTGTTAACCTGAAGGATATAGAATCTGATAATAATTTCATAACTCAACTGCAGGAAATTAACAGTAAGGTGACTAAAGTTCTGATTTATGTAATCCAAAGCCTCGTGTGCTTTTTTCTCATCATTAATACTATCAATCATATTGATTAGCAGATACAGGACATATACACCCTGATGTTCACTTCGGAATATTTCAGAATTCTTCTTAACATAATCCATAATATTTTCGATACTATTCAGTTCTTTCTTTTCCAAATCACATTCATAACAATAAAGTTTCTGATTAACATACTCAAATAGTTTTGACTGTATATAAATAATTTCAGACACTGCACTCAGGTTCACAGAAGTCTTAAACATAGAGAGGTCTTCGTTTTGTGAATTATAGAGGAAATACTCTTCAAGGTTCAGCCTGAAGTAATTAATATAATTCATATAACCTTTACGGACATTACTCTTATGAAACTGCTTAGTATCATCAAGCAAGGAATTAAACAGTTTATACAACTGTCTGTCTCTGAGTTCCCTTATTAAGTGATTCTTCTCGCTGAGAGAATCTTTTTCAAAACTTTTTAGGGCATAAAACTTTTCAAGAATCTTAACAAAGTCTGAAATTATCTTTCTTGAAAACTTTTCCTTGCTATCGGACAGTTCGAAAGAACCAGTGAGGTTTTTCTGCGTAAGGCGATATTCCCAGTATTTAAAGATGTGTTCGCCGCTTCCACCAAGATGATGTACAATAAATTTATTAAACTTCTTTATGTCTTTATAAGCAAGACCATCGAGTAAGTGATCAGCTTTACTTTTACGTAAATTTTCGTCCATATTACAAACCCTTTAAGTTATCTTCAAAAAGACTTTGAAGAATGTAAATGACTAATTGTACCAAACTATTTCATGTCTGCACAAAAATATATAAAATTTACCAAATAAAAAACAATAAGTATTATGACTGATAAGAGATAAACGCATATCTGTAATTAAAACAAAGACCTGCGATGCTGTTATTAAGCCAATTATAAAAACTTAATAATGATATTCTTAGACCTGTATAATTAAATTAACTTTAGAGTATTATTAAATCCCTCCCCGAATTTACTATCATTAAAAAAGAGTTTTCAGATTAGAGATTACATGCGTAAACGTCTGCATCAAATGTTAATGGGAATATTAAGTATACAATATTACCAAAGCAAAAATAGTCCCTACAGCCACACATCGATGTAAACAAACATAAACGACATAAAATTAAGATTAACGCAAATTGCTAATAAATATAGTATATGCGCTACTTTTATGTAAATATAAACTATGTTGTCTGCGACAAAAGAAAAATAGATACGACATAGGTATCAGAATTACGGAATAATTTTTGCTGCAATATAATTGAATTTGCATCAATGATTATTCACGATATTCAATTTAGCAGATAAACAGAAATGAAAAGTAACTTAGGGTTCTAAAACACAGTATGGTTACTGTGAACAAGAATAAGTAAGGGCATTTAGAAGGGGTTCTGTTTCATCCATCGCGAAACATTTTCAAATCTGCCGGAATAAAGGGTTAGAATATTCCGCAGAAGTCCTTTTTAGCATCAAAAAAAGGATGAGCTCACCCAAACGAAATGTCTTCATAATAAAGATTATTAACAACTTAAATAATAAACTTATGAAGAAGTGCTTTACACCAGTTAATTCTAAAACCGAAAACGGGATACATCATTCCCATCACTATCTCTATTCCTACAACAGATCAATTAAATCAAATAATAATATATTAAACTTAAATAATAACATTATGAAAAGACTATTTACACTATTAGTGATTTTCACGTTCTTTGTATCAGCCCTATCAGTGGCACAGATACAGAAAAAAGGTGAGACTAAAAAAGATAAGCAAATAGAAAAAGTAAATCAAAGAGATCCAGGGATTAAGGATTTTGACAATAGAAAACTTATGTTTGAACAAAATCAAACAAAAAATCCTTTGTTTATGAATCCACCGACAATGAGTCCAAATGCGTTGGTTACAATAGGGACAGGTACATCGACTCAAAGGTGGCCATTTGAGAGATATTATAATTACTCAACTTGTGAAATGATTTATTTACAATCTGAAATTGCTATGAGTGGTAATATTACAAAAATTGGTTTTAATAAGAGTGCTGGTACTAATACTGCTGCTATGACTAATGTAAGTATTTATATGAAACATACATCAAGTACAACTTTAGCAAGTGGTAATTACGATTTAACAGGTTATTCTTTAGTTTATTCAGGAAGTTATACAAATAATGCTACGAGTGGATGGATGGAAGTAACTCTTGCCACAGGATTTAATTATGATAATGTTAATAATTTGCAAATACTTGTAATTAAAGGTAATCAAACTTATCTTACAACAGCTGCTAGTCCAAAATATTATTATACTACAGGTACATCTAGAATGAGAAATGGCTATTCTGATACTGGACAACCACTGGCTTTAACAGCTTCAACTGCAAATCCAAATGTAAGATTTAATATCACTCCTTCTTCATCGCCATCATTATCCTGTACCCCATCATCATTAGCATTTGGCTATGTCCAGAGTGGAGGAACATCATCAACTATGACATACTCATTAAGCGGTACAAATTTAACTGCAGGACCGATTGTTGTTACAGCACCTACTAATTTTGAAGTTTCGCTCGATGGTTCAACTTGGGCTTCGAGTGTGAATGTTACATACACAGCACCAACACTTGCAAGTACGACAATTTACACTCACTTTAAACCGACATCTCCAAATACAGCATATAGCGGAAATATTACGAATGTGGGTGGAGGAACATCTATAAATGTTGCCGTAACAGGTAATTCATATATGTATGCAAGATATTGCACTTCAAATGCAACAGATTTTGCAGATGAAGATATATTTAATGTAACACTTGGAAGCATTAATAACGCTTCCGACTGTAATACAACAGCCCCAGGACCAGGCTCTATAAAAAATCAATACAGCAATTACACAACAACTGTGACGCCAACTAATCTTGCGCAAGGTTCTGCAAATGCATTTAGTGTATCAAGCGGTACGTGCGGAGGCAATTACGGCAATGGATTCAAAATATTTATAGACTTTAATCAGGATGGCGATTTTGCAGACGCAGGTGAAGAAGTTTATGTTTCAGCAGTAGCAGGCGGTGGTCCGCATACTGAAACGGGTTATATAACAGTCCCTGGTGGGGCAACTTTGGGAAATACTATGATGAGGGTAATAAATGTTGAAACTACGACACCATCAACTATTACTGCTTGCGGGACATATTACTGGGGTGAAACAGAAGATTACACAGTAAATATTATTGCAGGTTCACCAATGAGTTATTCATCGAGTGACGTGATACAAATTGGAAGACCTGCACCACTAAGTACAACTAATAACCAAATACTAAAAATTCCTGTTGTTGTATCGGGTTTATTATCACCTTATTCTATAACTGATTTTAATTTAGGTATTAACGGTACAACAACGGCATCAGATATTTCGGTTGCAAGGATTTATTACACAGGGACAAGCAGCACTTTTGCAACAACAACACAATTTGGAAATTTTAGTAATCCAACAGGAGATTACACAATAAATGGTTCGCAATTACTTACACCGGGAACAAATTATTTCTGGGTAGCGTATGATTTATCCGGTACTGCTACTTTGAACAATCAATTAGATGGGCAGTGCTATTCAATTGTGGGAGATGGAACGATGGGTTCGGTGAATCCAACAAATACTGACCCTGCCGGAGTGAGTTATATAGATAACTATTGTTATGGGACAACAACAACAGACCCAACTGGATATGGTTTAAATATTTCGAATGTAACCATCGGGACTATAAATAGTACTACAGGCTCAACAGGTATTATGCCTTATATGAATAATAATTATACAAATTTAAGCACGGATATTACTCAAGGTGCAACCGTTCCAATATCATTATCCAGGACAGGTACAGTCAATAATCAGGGCTTTGGTGTATGGATAGATTATAATCAGAATGGTTCATTTACTGATGCAGGTGAATTGGTTTATACAGGTCTTTTAACGGGAACAACATTAACAACATCAGGAAATATTGTTGTGCCTATGACAGCAACGGCTGGAAATACAAGGATGAGGGTAAGAAGCAGTTTCTCTTCAGCCCCTGTTTTAGCTGATGCTTGTTCGAATTTGAGTTACAGTGAAACTGAAGATTATAAAGTTAATATTTTACTTGCCAGTAGTATGGCTTATACATCATCCACTACAACGCAAATCACAGGAAACACATTTATTAATTCAACCAATCAACAAATAATTGGGATTCAAGTAGTAACAACAGGAACTTCAAGTCCATTAACAGTAACGGATATTGCATTAAATACAACAGGTACAACAAATCAAGCGACAGATATAACAAATGCAAAACTCTTCTATACAGGAATTAGCAATACGTTTGCAACGACAACACAATTTGGTACAACAGTAGCAGCACCGGTTGATGCATATAACATAGCAGGTTCGCAAAATCTATTGGAAGGTACGAACTATTTCTGGCTGACTTATGACATTCCGCCGGGAGCAACAGGTGGAAATTATATTGATGCAGAATGCACTCAAATAACAATAGGTTCAACATATGTACCAACTATCACAGCTCCAACGGGCAACAGATTGATTGCCGGAACAATGTCCGGAAGTTATGCTATCGGTTCAGGAGTATTCAATAAAGTTACAGGTAAAAATCTTCATCAGGTAGAAAAAACAAGAACAGCAAAGGTTTTAGTACCTGTAGAAGAAAAAGATTCTGAGATACGATATGAAGAAAGATTAGTTGAAGAGAAATATTATGAAATGTACGAAGGTGATAAACCATACAGTGGTAAATTAGTTGCCAGTATTGGCACTAATCAGACTAAGAATGGTGACCCAAGAATGAGTCCTGATTATACTGAAGTATTTGCAGATATATCTACGGCTATTAATAATTTAAATGCAAGAGGAATAACGGGTGCTATAGTTTTTGAATTAACTGATGCATCCTATTCAACAGGTGCAGTAACCATTAACGCAATTACAGGTGCAAGTGCAACGAACACAATTACGTTTAAGCCTCAAGCAGGTGAGACTGTTTCAATAACAGGTTCATCAGCAACAGGAATATTCAATTTGAATGGTTCAGATTATGTAATTTTCGATGGTTCGAATTCCGGCGGAACGGATAGAAGTTTGACCATAACTAATACAAATGTTGGAAGTACTTATGCTATTAATTTCTCAGGAACAGGAAACGATTATAACACAATCAAAAATTGCAATATTAATTCAGAATACAGAGGAATTAACATTGCGAATGCAAACACAACATTAATTGAGAATAATAATATTTATGGAAATGCAGCTGGCAACCTTAATTATTCTCAAGCAGGAATTTACATTGGTACTGGCTCTTTGAATACTACTGTTAGCAAAAATGTTATTCACGATTATTATTATACAGGTACAGGTGGATGGGGTGCGTTCGGAGTTATATATGCATCTGATGCAACAACTGTTACACAAATATCAAATAATTTATTTTATAATCTATTGGGTGGTGGTGATCCGGGTAGTATCACTTACAATACGTCCGGTATTTTTATCAGCACAGGTGGTAATGTAAAGATTTATAATAACTCGATATATATGTTAGGTGATGTATTAGGTGCAGGTACGTATAGTGGATGGAGTTCATGTATTTCAATAAACTCTGGTATTACTCTACTTGATATTCGGAATAATGCTTTAAGAAATTCAATGGGAAGAATAGCTGCAGGAACAACAGCACCATTGCTCTATGTAATTTATTCTCTTTCAGCTAACACAGCATACACAGATATTAATTACAACGATTATTATTTTACAGACCAGGCAAGTGTGACAGAATATCTTGGTTATCTTGGTGTAAATTGTGCAAATCTAACAGCATGGGCAGCTGCAACAGGAAAAGATGGTTATTCGGTAAGCGGAAATCCCGGATTCACCTCTGCTA
>JBMOHR010000145.1:0-7182 GCA_049317745.1 Ignavibacteria bacterium | reverse complement strand
GCAAACTACTTCAGTTTCAATGCCGCTACTGATATTACAAAACCTGTGATTACACATACTGCATTAACAGATGTACCTAAAGTATTATGGCCTGCAACTGTAACAGCAACAGCTACAGACAATATTGGTGTTGATTCTGTATGGGTTAGATGGTACAGGAATAACACGGGTACAGGCATTAAGCATTTTAAACTGTTGAACACAAGCGGTTCAAGTTACAGTGCAATGTTTAATTCATTAAACTCTGATGTTATAATTGGCGATTCTGTTTTCTACAGAGTATTTGCCAAAGATAATTCATCAAATCATAATACAGATTCTTCTGCACTTTACAATTTCAAGATTATCAACTTAACAAATATCTGTATCGGAACAGGCACAACACCGTCGAACTATCCGTTCACAACTTACTGGATGGACGGTAGAACACAGATGCTGTTCACAGCCTTAGAAATAGCAGCGGCAGGCGGTTCTCCAAATTCATTCATTTCACAATTAGGATTCAATATACTGACCGTTAGTTCGCAGGTAATGAACGGATTCACCGTGAAGTTCCAGGCAACAACACAGACCTCATTAACAGGATGGGTAACTACAGGTACCTGGGTCACAGGATTTAGCGGAGCATACACAGTCCCTGGAACAGGGCAACAAAATATTAATATGACAGCTCCATATTTTTCCTGGAATGGAACAAGCAATATACTTGTAGAAGTTTGTTATGACAATTCATCTTACACATCATATTCAACTGTTGCTTCTTCACCTGCTACAGCAATGACCTGGGGATATTACACTGATAATTCAACAGGTTGTACAATGACAGGCGGTTCGACACAGTCTAACAGACCAAACGTGTGCTTTGTAATGAATACTGTAACAGGTGTTAACCCGATTGGTAACATAATACCGACTGTATATTCATTATCTCAGAATTACCCGAACCCGTTCAACCCGGTAACAAAAATAAACTTTGCTTTACCAAAACAGGGATTAGTAACTCTGAAGATTTATGACGTACTTGGCCGTGAAATAAGAAGTCTCGTTAACGAAGTTAAATCAGCAGGAACCTATTCAGTTGATTTCAACGCATCTGAATATTCAAGCGGTGTTTACTTCTATAGACTGGAATCAAACGGATTTACAGATATCAAGAGAATGGTGTTAATTAAATAACATTAATAGTTATCATCCCACGTAAGTGGGAAGCCAAAGAGGTGCAGGTTCATTCCTGCACCTCTTTTTTAATGAATATTCAGAACTATAAATTCACTTCCCGTGTTTTATTCTGAAACAGGAGAACAAAATGAAAAACATATTTATACTGATTCTTTTCTTTACGCTTGCGTTTTCTAAGTCAGATGCACAATGGGTAAATCTGAACATGGGTAACGGCTTCGACATATTAGATTTCAGTTTTCCGAATGCTCAAACAGGTTACATCTGCGGATACGGAGGTCAGTTCAAGAAAACCACAAACGGCGGGACGAACTGGACTAATATGTCTTTCCCAACAACTCAGTTCAACATTAATGCAATTCATTTCTTCAATACAAACACAGGATTGCTTGCTTCTGATAACGACACAATTTTCAGGACAACAAACGGAACTCAGAACTGGTCGGATAAAATATTCATAGGATTCCATATTCTTGATTTTCAGTTCTTCGACTCACTGAATGGATATGCATCGGGGAACAATAAATTTGCTAAAACAACTAACGGCGGACTTAACTGGTCTGTCAGTACAATACAATCAAGCGGACAGATTTATTTCGTAAATCAAAACACAGGCTGGACTCTCAGTTATCCCGGTGGCGGCTCTAACATTCTGAAAACCACAGACGCAGGCTCAAGCTGGCAGATACAATATACCACAACTAACTTCAGAACGCTGTATGACGTATTCTTCGTCGATGCAAACACAGGGTATACTTCAGGTTACAGGCATTGCATATACAAAACTACTGACGGAGGTATCAACTGGATAAGCCAATATGAACAGGCAAGTGCCAACGGACTTTATTCAATCTATTTCATAAACGCAAACACAGGCTGGGCAGTGGGTGATTATTATGCAGCAACAAACACAAACACATATTACACAACTAACGGCGGGACAAACTGGGTTAACACAAGCGGAATTGCAGGTTCAGGGAGATTGAACCGAGTTAAAATAAACAACTCCCCTGTAGGATATACAGCAGGGCAATACCAGACAATATACCGTACTAATAATGCAGGCGGATTAACCTCCATAAAGAATGAAACAACTGCTTCGGAATATTCCTTGTCACAGAACTATCCGAATCCGTTTAACCCTGTAACAAAGATAAACTATTCTGTACCAAAACAATCACTCGTTACAATGAAGATATTCGACATTCTCGGAAGAGAAGTCGCAACACTCGTAAACGAATCTATGAAACCTGGTTATTTCTCAGTAGATTTCAATGGATCAAACCTTGCAAGCGGTGTTTACTTTTACAGAATGGAAGCTGGCACTTTTGTAAACGTAAAGAGACTGTTATTGATTAAATAAGAAATATTTACTTATAATTCCCGAGAAAACGGGAATCTGGGAAATTAAAGAGATGCAGACACAGTTTTGCACCTCTTTTAAATTACTTACATCTCTTCTCCAAAAAATCTCTTCATTTCCCAATAATTCGAGCAATTCGTGAAAATTCGTGTCAAAAATCTCTTTATTCCCAACAATTCGAGCAATTCGTGAAAATTCGTGAAAATTCGTGTCAAGAATCTTTTCATTTCCCTGATTGTCAACATAATTATTCAAAATCACCGAACTTCGAGGACATTAGACCGTTATTACACCGTTATTAGACCGTTATTACACCGTTATTACACCGTTTATTTACTGACCTACAACCTGAAATCAAAGTAAACCAGACCAGAATATGATACTGAATAACTTATGAGAAAAAGAGACTAACACAAGACTAATCAGAGACCAATCATAGACCAAGGAGTTACCAAGATAAAAAAAACAGGTGCAGAGCATATTTAATTACACAATGCTCGGGATATCGGATTAACAGTCTCTTATACCTTTTAAATACTGCATTTTGTTTTGAATAAATTAATTATATTATATCATATTTCTTAATTAACTTAAATTTCCTTTTTATGAAATTTCGTTTACAAACTTTGTTCGTAGCATTGATTTTGACTGTTGCTCTCTCCAATATTTCAACAGCCCAGATTAGTGTCGACGGAAAACCTCTCAGCAACATTTATCCTGTAAAGGCAAACGTAGAAACTTTCACGATGCCAATATTCGATATAGATAAAATGCTAAGAGAAGATGCTTTTGAGTCACAATTCAAAGATATTCCTCCAAGATTCGGAAAAGATTTTGACGTGAACTTTGGTTATGGCAATTCAGGGACGATTGACATATTACCAAACGGTACAAAAATCTGGAGAGTATCAATTAAATCGAAAGGCGCAATATCTATTAATTTGATTTTCGATAAATTCAATTTACCAAAAGGCTCTACTTTCTTTGTATACAGTAAAGACAAAAAACAGATTTTAGGTGCATTCACTGATGCAAACAATCAGCCAACAAATGTATTCTCGACTTCACCTTGCATCGGAGAAGAAATAATTCTGGAATACAATGCTCCTCTCGGTTTAAGAGACCCTGAAATTAATGTTTCAAAAGTTGTACATGCGTACAAAAATATTTTCAACATGTTAAAGGAAAAAGATTATGGGACTTCAGGTGCCTGTAACCGTAATATAATCTGCTCTGATGGGGACCCATACAGAGAAATAGCCCGTTCAGTCGCAATAATTATAGTTGGCGGAACTCGTAATTGTACAGGTTCACTTTTGAATAACACAAGATACGATGGCACTCCATTCTTTATGACTGCAAATCACTGCTGGGATGCAAGTATAGCTACTTGGGTATTTATGTTTAAGTATGATGCACCCTCCTGCGCAAATCCGGGTGGAGATGGTCCTCTTACATACACAATTTCCGGTTGTACATTTCTCGCAAGAAATGCTCCATCAGATTTTTGTTTAGTAAAACTTTCCAGCAAACCACCTGTATCTTATAATGTTTATTATACAGGATGGAACAGAAGCAACGTTCCTGCAGTAAGTGGTACGGCGGTTCATCATCCTGATGGAGATGTTAAGAAAATTTCATTCTATAACGTACCGAATACCCCGACATCTTATAACAGTCCTTCTATACCTGGTGACAGTTCACACTGGCATACAACATGGGCTATGCTTCCAAGCACAGGATTAACACCAATCACTGAACCGGGTTCATCTGGTTCACCATTATACGACCAGAACAAGAGATTTATCGGACAATTACACGGAGGACCTTCTTCCTGTACAGCGTCAGATAAATCAGACTACTACGGTAAATTCGACCGTTCATGGACAGGTGGTGGAACTGCATCAACCAGAGCTAAAGACTGGCTCGATTCCGCAAACACAGGTGTTATGTTTGTTGGCGGTTTTGACCCAAATGCAGGCCCTTTAAATGCTTATAATTTACAATCTCCTTCTGCAGGTGTTACAGTTCAGACTGTACCAGGTTCAAGCACAGTTTATGCTTTCAACTGGGATACATCAACAGCAGCAGCTACATACAAATGGATATTCGGTAACGCACTTCCAACAAGACAATTAACTATTCCTCTGGCAACAAAACCATGGAACGTAACATTAGGTCAGCTTGATGCTTATTTAGCAGCTCTTGGAATTCCTCAGGGCGGTTCAATCAGCGGCTCGTGGGACGTATGGGCATTCAGAAATAATGCACCTAACAATGACTCACTTAAAGCAGTTAACGGTCCAAGAACAATTACTTTTACAAGAGTACTGCCAACTTTATCTGCGTTTTCACTCGTAAGTCCGGTAAACAACGGCAGAGTTGAAACACAATCAGGCAGCAGCATTCCATTAAAAATAAACTGGACAAAATCTGGTGGTGGAACAACATACAAGTGGTTCTATGCCTCACCAAATTTCAGTTCGGTATCAAACATTAAATTCCGTATTACATCGGACAACAGCGGTTACGACAGTGTTCTTACTTCAACTATAGGCAGCATGGATGCATTGTTATCAGGTATTGGTGTAGCAATGGGAGACTCAACTGTTGGTCAATGGAGAGTATATGCTTACAACGGAACAGATTCACTCGCATCGTCACAGACTAATGCAATTACGTTTAAGAGACTTATGGTTGCAAATCCTTGCGTTGGAACAGGTTCAACATCATCAAACTATCCGTTCACAACCTTCTGGATGGACGGAAGAACACAGATGTTGTTCACAGCAGCAGAATTAACTGCAGCAGGTGGATTTTCAAATGCGTTTATTTCAAAAATAGGATTCAATGTTTTAACAGTAAGTGCACAGTTAATGAGTGGTTTTAATGTCAGATTCCAGAATACTTCCCAGACATCTTTAACAGGGTTTGTTTCTACGGGATGGACAACTGCATACACAGGTACTTATACTGTTCCTGCAACAGGAATGCAGTACATTGATATGACACCACCTTACTTCACCTGGAATGGAACAAGCAATCTTCTGGTTGAAGTCTGTTATGACAATGCAGCATACACATCGTATTCTACCGTTGCATCGACAGCAGCAGCAGGAATGACCTGGGGATACTACACTGATAACTCCACAGGTTGCACCATGACAGGCGGAGCAGTTCAGGCAAACAGACCTAACGTCTGCTTCACGATGTCACCGGCAACATCTGTTAATCCTGCAGGGCTTACAATTCCAATAGTCTATGCTTTATCGCAGAACTATCCAAATCCTTTCAACCCGGTAACAAAGATAAACTTTGCAATTCCGAGACAGGGATTCGTAACCTTGAAGATATATGATATGCTAGGCAGAGAAGTTAAATCACTCGTTAACGAAGTTAAATCTGTTGGTTACTACAGTGTAGACTTCAACGGAAGTGATTTTGCCAGTGGAGTATATTTCTACAGACTCGAATCTGAATCATTCAAAGATATTAAGAGAATGGTACTGATTAAATAATTCAATAATTGTCATTCCCGTATGTTTTTAACGGGAATCCAAAATATTATTAAAAAGGTGTTGGAGCAACCCAACACCTTTTTTGTTTCCACTCTGTCATTCCTGCGTGCTCTTAGCAGGAATCTTGACTCCTATAATACATCTTCTTTTAACTTTAACGCATTCTTTTCCCTTTATTCCCTCGTTACTTCGCTCCAACTTAGTAATGACTTCTTTTCCCTTTTTTCTTAGACTCAATATGAATAATTTTAACTTCATACATAAACATTAAACAATCAAATTATATATTATGGCAAAACTCACTTTAGAAAACCTTATTGAGAAAAATCTGATTAAAGGTAAAAGAGTTCTGGTTCGAGTTGACTTTAACGTACCGCTTGACGAAAACAGAAATATCACCGACCCGAAAAGGATAGTTGAAAGTATTCCGACAATTAATGCAATAACCAAAAATGGCGGTAAGTGTATTCTGATGAGCCATCTCGGAAGACCTAAAGGCGAAAAGAATCCTAAGTATTCTCTGGACGTTGTTGCTCAATTCCTTACAACATACCTTAACAAACCTGTTATCTTTACTGATGACTGCATTGCTGATGATAACAATGTAGTGATTTCAGCAATGAACGAAGGTGACATTTTACTTCTCGAGAACTTAAGGTTCTACAAGGAAGAGGAAAAAAACAATCCTGACTTTGCTAAACAACTTGCTTCGTTCGGAGATGTGTATGTGAATGATGCATTCGGTACTGCACACCGTGCCCACGCATCAACAGAAGGAGTAACACACTTCATTTCATCCTGTGCAGCAGGTTTTCTGATGGAAAAAGAACTTGAATACCTTGCAGGTGCAATTGATAATCCGAAACGTCCGCTTTGCGCAATACTCGGCGGTTCAAAGATTTCAGGAAAGATAGACGTACTCGATAACCTTCTGAAGATTGCGGATAAAATACTTATAGGAGGCGGTATGATGTTTACTTTCTACAAAGCAATGGGACTTGAAATAGGTAAATCAATACTTGAAGAAGATAAGGTTGAACTCGCAAAGGAAGTTATAGCGAAAGCAAAATCGCTTAACAAAGAATTCCTGTTACCAACGGATATATTAATAGCAGATAAGTT
>JBMOHR010000144.1:0-7197 GCA_049317745.1 Ignavibacteria bacterium | reverse complement strand
ATTTGTATGTCATAAGTGCTGCGAGTGCTTTCACTTCGTCTTCATTAACCATTTCGCTGTACCTTATTCCGCCTTTTACGGGAAGCATATGATGTGAGTGTTCTACTCTGTATGCGTCAACAGTTACATAATTCTCGTCATCGAGTCTTAACGGAAACTGAAAATGATAAACACTGTTACACATCTTAATCTGTTGTAAAAGTCCTGCCGGGTATTGCAGATGTTTTGCAGCTTTATCGAAGAAGTTACATACATCTCCAAAGAAATTTGTATTTTCCATGTTCAATTGTTTGATTTGTTAATTATCTGAAAATAAATAATATATTTAACTTAATAAATTTAAAACCAATAAAATTCCCTATTTATTTATTGTACTGAAAAAGGTAAAGGATTTGTTGAAATGTGGATTTCCGTTCGAGTCGATTATATAATACGGAGTGCTAATATCGTTTTCTGCAGAAATTTTATCGGCGCCGAGAATGAACAGTACTTTTGAAAGCACAACCCCTTCTTCTGCGCTTTTATACACAACTGTAGAACTTTGTGTGTTCGTTGGCGGGTATCCCGTTTTGGGATTAATAATGTGGTGGTATCTTATGCCATCAATGATTTTATATCTTTCATAATCACCGCTTGTGGCTACGCACAGATCTGTAAGAACAATCTTTTCGGATAATTTTGATTCATCTCTTGGGTTCTTGATTCCTACAACCCATTTTTCTCTTTGTGAATTTAGCCCTGAAACGATGATATCTCCACCGCCGCTTATGAGGAAGTTTGTTAGCCCCATCGATTTTAATTTCTCTGCAGCCCTGTCTAAAGCGTATCCTTTTGCGATTCCCCCGAGGTCCAGCTTCATTCCGTCTTTTAAAAACTTTACTGTTAAGTCGTTTCTGTTCAGTTGTATAAATTTATATCCTGTTAATTTAAGGAGCGAGTCAATCTTTTTACTGTCAGGTTTTGTTTCAAGCGGGTGTTCTGAGTTTATTCCGAAGTATTCGGTTATAGGTCCTACTGTAATATCAAATATTCCGTCGTACTTTTCTGAATATGCAATGCTCCTTGTAAGTAAATCAAAAAGTTCTTCACTGATTTTTACGGGATGGTGATATGCGCTGTCGTTTACATTGCTTATTTCAGTACCGCTTTTATAATTACTCGTGAAAGACTCAATTCTATCGACCTCCTTCATTGCTTTGAGTAATGCCCTTTTGCAGGTGTCAAGGCTGGTGTGTAATGCAGTAATATCAAACTCTGTTCCCATCAGGTTTTTTCTCACCTGAAATTCAAACAGAGGGTTGTCATCCTGTGAGTAGGAATAACCCGCAAAGAATAATATCAGTAATATAAAACTACTCTGAAAATATCTGTATTTCATTCGGTATGCAGGCAATGTAATCTCCGGCTTTTTCAACGCTTCCCATTCTTGAACATATCTGGTGTTTACACTCCGATGCTTTAACTGCAAATTTATTATCGCTTGCTTTCAGAATAAGCTTTCCTGATTTTCCGTAATAGGTGTATTCTTCGTTTTTACCTACGGGAAGTTCTGAAATGACTTTGCCTTTTTGTGCTACGAAAACCTTCTTTAGCGGAGCGGTGTTCTCTGTGTAAACTCTTATTCTTATTGGGTTTTCAATGTATCCGGGTAAGGACAACGCTTTCCTTATTTCCGATACCTCGTAAGCAAGCGTGTCTTTTGGATTAATAATGTCTACAAGGTTATTGTTAAGAACGAACACTATGTCTCCGTTTGTGGCGCTTGAATAAGGATATTCGGAATATTTAATCGTGTACTTTGTTTTGATGTTATTCTTGATGAAGCGCTCTATTCTTGCGATTGCCTTGTCAGAATCCGTTACGTATGCCTCAATCGAAAACTGTGTATCGCTGATGGATTCTTTTGCTAATGACTTTATTGCAGACGAGGCCACAAACAATCCTGCTGTCGCAAATCCCGATATCTTTAAAAAATCTCTTCTATCCATAATTAAAAATTATATTTAAAACCTATTGTTATTAAATAAGCATACAGGTCGTTCAGTCTGCTGAACCAGTCTGGTGAATCTGTATGCCTGTGGTAAAAACCAAATTTTGTAATCAGAGTTAAATTCTCGTCACCTAATAACGGGAATTTAATATTATTTCCACCTTTGAAGTTTAATCCCAATGAGATATCATTAGTATAACCCGAATTTAACTTGCTGTCAACTGCCATTAATGGCTCAGGAACAAGGTATACAGGTTTGAAGAAATATGCCTTTGTCTGAATGTATCTTCTGTAATCTATTAATAAGTTTACGTTTTCACTTAAGTGAGTTTTAAAGCCTGCTTCAAAAGTGTGCGATTTAATCTCCCAGGTGTCCCAGTAATATCTGTAACCAAACTTTAACGTTGAATTTTTTGTAACCCCATAATTTATTCTACCGCCAAATGCTTTTCTCATTCTCTTGTCCGGTGTGATAGGCTCAAGTATTTTAAGAGTATTACCGTTAACTATTCTTACAACCTGATAACCATCCAGCATAAATCCCTCAACATTCATAAATGTAAAATCAATCTGTGCGATCAAATTCTTGCTTAGTATCTGCGACATACCAAGATTAATAGATTGTGTGTTTCTGTCTTTTGTCCAGGTTCTTGTCTGGGGAAATACCTTATCCCAGTTTCCTGCAAGCCCCAATTGGAATATTGTATTTTTCTTCGCAACCGGAATGGATATGTTTGCTGCGAGTGTTTTGGCAGAGTAATCGTGTTCCGTGCTGTACATCCCGTTTAAAGATACTGAAACATCTCCGAAAAACCTGCTGACTCCTGCATTAAGCTGGTGCCTTAGTTCAGTCAGTCCTTCTTTACCGCCGTTTGTGGTCTTGGTTGCAGATGTAATTCCGTCTACACGCAAAGTCATTCTCATTGAGGCAGAACTGATAGCGTCTACGAGATAAGAAGCATTAACAGAGGTCTTGCTGTCGAGACTTTTATTAATGCTTATAGTAGGATAAACCACAACAAGTCTGAAGTTATCAAAGTATGAATTGAAATCAACTTCAAGTGAGTTGCCTCCCTCTTCCTGCGCAAAAGATATTTGTGATATTAAAATTAAAACAAACAAAAATCTTTTAACCACAGCCGCAACCTCCACCCTGTGAGCCTGTACCGCCCTCAGAACCTTCGCGGACGTTAATGTAATGTTCTTTTAAACCCTTTTGGATTGGGCTTTCGTCAAACATCATATTCGGGTCAGAGAGTCTTCCTCTTTCAAACTGCTGTACTACTGCGCATCCGGAAAGAAAGAATGAGAGGATAAAGAAAACAATATATATTAATTTAAACTTTTTCATGTTAATAATTTACTTTAGCTTTGTCGCCGTCTTTTTCCCAGACTTTTCCATGGCATTGGTAACAGGAGGGTGCCCATCTGTAAACGCCGTTAACTTTTGATACTTTCCCGCGCAAATCTAACGTATGGCAATCGTCACATTCGTCCGGGTCGGCATCGTCTTCCCCACCCAGATGCATAAACCCGCCAATATTATTTGTATGGTCATTTGGAATCCCTGATTTTGCCGCAGTGGGAAATAATCCGTCACAGGAATACAACAATACTCCCATAGACAGAAAAAACAACGGAATAAGAATTATTTTAATAAACTTCAAAGATATATTTTTGATAAAATGTATACATAAGAATAAAACAATTCAAGTCTTTTAATAAATATAAAGCGATATTTAATTATTAATTTGTGATTTATTAATGTCCGAATAATTGTCTGAAACCGCGATTAAAATTGTGTGCGGTTTTTAACATAATAAAAGTAGTAGTCAACAATAGTTTTATTAAACAAGATTATGCAAAAAAGCCTAAAAACGCAACATTCTCAAATTTTAAAATGTAAAAATTACTTGATTTGTGTTTAAATAATTCATAAGTTAGTACTAAGTAATAGGGAAAAGTACACTTATAAATTCAGGATCAGAACACATTTCGTCAGATATAATGAATTGTTTTCTGTAATTCTTTGTTTAAGTGTAATTAATGAAGTCCGGTTTATATCGGCACAACAAATTAATGTAAAGGGGTTTAGATGTACAATATTCGTATATTATTGAGTATTATTGTGAGTTTCACGATAATATCTTCTGCTGTTTCACAGCAAAAAATTTCCAAAAGGTTCGATTCTCCTGCTGTTCACAAAAGATTTCAAAGGGGCGATAAGCCAACAGCCCAGACAGATTTCACGCTTACAATGACAGATGGCACAATTATAGACTGTACTCAGTTTACGGCCACGGGTACTCCGCCATCGGGCGGCTGGCCGGCAATGGTTTTCTGCCACGGTTTCGGAGGAAACAAAGACGAGGTGATGACTGACGCAGATGATTTATCTTCAAACGGTTATTTTACTATTTGTTACAGTATGCGCGGACAGGGTGAGTCAACAGGTCTTACAAATCTGATTAGTACAACTGAAATGAACGATTTTGTTGCCATAGTTAACTATGTAAAAGCACAGAGCGGTATTAACGCAAATAAAGTTGGAGCGATTGGAGCCTCGCAGGGCGGAACAATTCCTTTAATGGCATCATGCAATTATCCGGGTTTACTGCGCTGCGTTATTTCAGACGTAGGCACTCCGGAATTAGGTACAGACTGGATTACAAACAACTCTGTAAAAATGTCACTCTTGTGGTCTTTATCATACGATAACACAATAGCGAGGTACAATAACCAGGTAACGGCATACAGAAACTGGATACTTGAAGATACACCTGCAAAAATGGACAGTTTGAATTTTTATATGCCTTTGAACAGAGTCTACTACAACAAGATAGTACAGAATACAACACCTGTTTTCGTTAGTACAGTCTGGCAGGATAAGTTTTTCAGCACATATCCATACCTGAGAAACATTTATTCCTTTGCCAATCCATACAGATTCTACATGGGAACTTTTGATGCACACGGAGCAGACGCAAATACAAACGAAGGAAATTTTCATGATGACGGTATAACAAACTGGATGGACTATTATCTCGGTGGTGTTGCAAACGGTGCTCCCGATTCAGTAAGGTTTACTTATGCGTCAAGCAGTTATCCGAGAGGAACAAGCGGCTGGACATGGAGAAGGTTTAATACAAACACATGGCCGCCTGCGGGTGTAAACGATGTTAAGTTTTACTTACATCCGAATGGTGTTATAAATAACAAGGTTCATACAACGTTACCCGACACAGTAAATTTATTAAACAATGTAATAGACCCTACACTTACAATGACAGAAGCCGTTAATTATGAATTTACGGGTACTGTATTCAATACAAAGTTTGGCAAAACACAGCTAACGTTTGAAACCAATCCGCTTGCAGCTGATGCAAGAATGATAGGAACACCGTATATAAATTTACACTACATACCAAGTACAAACATAGCTCAGTTTAATGTACAGTTCTACGAAATTAAAGCAGGCACAACGCCTTTCTTAATCGGCCGTGCCAATTACACTGACAGAAAATTAACGCCCGGTGCCTTAAAACAACTGGCGTTCTTCGGAACTTCGTTCTCGCATATATTTCAGGCGGGAAGCAAAATAAGGGTGGTGATTACAAACCTCGACAACATTGCGGCCGACCCGTTCTTAAGAACAAACCCGTTTGTACTACCTTCGCTTAAAAGGGCTAATAACAGAATATACACAAATGCTACGAACCCTTCATACGTGCAGCTTCCACTCATTAATTATATTGATGTTAACGTAAATCCGATATCGTCTGAAGTTCCTTCGAGCATTGAATTGTTTCAGAACTATCCGAATCCGTTTAATCCCGTTACCAACATTAAGTTCAGCATTCCTGAAAAGTACAGTGGAAGTAACGTAAAGCTTACGGTGTACGATATCAAAGGACAGGAGATAAAAACATTAATCAATGAAAACTTAAGTGCAGGTGTGTATCAATCAAGGTTTGACGGTATCAGTTTGTCGTCAGGAGTTTATTTCTACACTCTTACAGTAAAAGACTTTAAGGAAACAAAAAGATTACTGCTGGTTAAATAAATTTAGTTTTAATATGTAATAATTAAGAGGCTGCTTCGTGCGGCCTCTTTTGTTATAGACAAAATATTAACGTTTCAAATTAATAATATTTAGAATATTTTTTAGATAACAACTATTTATACTTATATGAAGAAAAATATATTAAACACATTATTGGTGGCATTAATGTTATCTTTCGTTTCAGGTGTATATGCACAGGATAAAGAGATAACGCTCGAATCAATATACCTTAAACCTGAATTCCTCCCTAAGGGAGCAGGTGAGTTCAATTCAATGAAAGACGGCAATTTTTATTCATCTCTCGACGATGATTTGAACATAAATGTTTATGATTATGAAAATGGCTCGTTGAAAATTACATTGATGATAGGTGCTGACTTTAAAGCGTCAATCAATAATGAAAAGATATCAATACGCGACTATAAATTCTCAGAAGATGAAACAAAAATTCTTATCTCAACTGATATACAAAGGATTTACAGAACATCTTTTGTTGCAAACTTTTACATCTGGGATATAAACACAAAGGAAGCAACTAAAATCACAAAGGAAAACAAAGCACAACTTGCAGAATTTTCGCCCGACGGGAATAAAGTATTATATATTTCAAACAACAATATTTTCCTATACGATTTAATCAATAATTCTGTTAAGCAAATTACCAACGACGGGAAGAAGAATTTTATAATTAACGGAACATCTGACTGGGTTTACGAAGAAGAGCTGGGTTTGTCAAAGGCATTTAGCTGGTCGCCGGACAGCAAGAAAATTGCTTTTATGAAATTTGATGAGTCAAAGGTTAAGGAAATGAACCTGACATTCTACGGCGACCTTTATCCCAATGAATCAACCTATAAATATCCAAAAGCAGGTGAAGACAATTCAGTTGTTACAGTATGGATCTATGATTTGAATGATTCAAAAACTACTAAAGTAGACGTCGGCAGCAATCCAGACCAGTATATTGCGCGTATTAAGTTTACTAAAAACCCAGGCAATCTTTCTGTGTTCAGACTTAACAGGCTTCAGAACAAGCTTGATATTCTGTTTGCGGATGCCTCTACAGGTAAGTCTAAAGTCGTTTTCACCGAAGAGAATAAATATTACATCAGCGAATCATACGAACTTACATTCTTAAGTGACG
>JBMOHR010000143.1:0-7198 GCA_049317745.1 Ignavibacteria bacterium | reverse complement strand
CTTTTAATCATCGCGATACTTCATTCAAACAATATCCGCGATATGAAGTTCGACGACGCGTTCGGCGTGAAGACTATTCCTATTCTCATCGGACAAAAGATGTCGATTTATATGTACGACGTTCTGCTAATCAGCGCTTATGCATCGATAATACTTTTTGTAGTATTCAAGCTTCTGCCATGGCCTGCTCTTCTTAACCTGATAACTCTGCCGACAGCTTTAAAACTTGTGAAGATGCTTAAAACAATCCCTGACGAAAAATTACCTCGATGGGAACTTGGGACGAAACACAATATAATGACGGCTCAGTTTAACATGCAGTTTGGTCTGATGCTGAACCTTGGTCTGCTGATAGCGTTTCTGTTTTTGGTATAAATAATTTTACGAATGGCTTACAGGGATTAAACTCCCTGTAAGTTCTTTTCGGATTCCTACTCGGAGTACTCCCTGAAAACTTTCCACTGGTTGTTTGTTTCTACGCTTTTGTAAAGCCGCAGAGTTTTGATTTCGTTATCCTCTTTTTTGTCTGCTTTCTTTGTTTGGCTGATTTTAACGTTAATGTAATTCGCTGAATCCTTCTTCACTATTTCCTTTTTGCTGATTTTCATACTTACTCTTTTTGTAGTATCAAATAGAATGGTAACCTGCTTTACTCTTTGGTCGTAATTTAACGGTTTTCCTTTCTTTTCGACATATTGATATTCTTTGTCGAGCAGATCCATGTATTTTAATTTATCTTTGCTTTCCCAGGCATTCGTCCATTCCTTCAGGAATAAATCAACTTTGTAATCTTCTGACTTATAGTATTCGTTTAATCTGATGTATGAAAATACGGCAGAGAGAACGATAAGAAGTGAAACCAAGGCGATACTCGTAAAAAGAATCAACCGCCGTTGATTTTTAAAACTTGTCTTTTCCTTTAATCTGCTTTCGAACTCTTCATGAAATTCTTCCTTCGGTTCGTTTGTTACTTTTTCGATTTTCTCGTCGTAGCCGCAGTAGAAACATTTCTGCAGAGTCTTGTCGAATCCCTTTCCGCACTGAGGGCAAATGCCTTCATCTGTTATCTGCTTCTTCTGAACGGCGATTTCATACTGAATTTCGGAAAGCGTTTTGTTGCCTACGTTCTCCGCCTGAAATTTTATGTTTGGATTTTCGTAGCAGTCATCCGTAGAACATCCCTTATGCTCATCCCAGCAATTCTTGTGGTGCCGGGCTTCGCAACGGAAACATACAACCTTCTCGTCTTTACCTTTTATTATATTTTTGCAATAAGGACATACCATATATCAGAAATTACAAAGAATGCTTATCTTTATAAATGATATTAAGTATACTATTGCAAATATGAAAAGTTTTATCGAATGCAACTTCACAGGAGAATATTTCGTTTTAAAGTATATCATTAATATTAAAAACAATTTTTATGTCGAAAAACCAATCATTAATTGCCGAGCTTCAGCACGAAGCCGTAAGCACAAGAAAATCACTCGAAAGAGTAAAAGAAGGTACATACGATTTTAAACCGCACGAAAAGTCAATGACTCTGATAAGACTCGCAGGACATTTGGCAGAAATACCAGGATGGATTGAACCCACTGTTAATTTAAACGGAATGGATTTTGCAAAAATGGATTATAAGCCTCCTGTGATTACTAATAATGCCGAACTCCTTGCGTTATTCGATAAATCACTTGCCGAAGGACTTAAAGCACTCGAAAGCGCAAGCGATGACAACCTGATGGCAACCTGGACTGCAAAGAATAACGGAGAAGTTGCATTTGCTATGGCGAGAATTCAGGTGATTCGTGGAATGATAATAAAGCATCTGGTTCACCACAGAGCACAGCTTGGAATTTATCTTAGAATGACGGATGTCCCAGTTCCTGCAACTTATGGCCCGACTGCAGACGAACATAAATAGTAAAGCAATTTAGAAGATTAATAACCGGTCATGAATAAATCGTAACCGGTTTTTTGTTATTAAATATTCCGCAAACAGGTACCAAAACCTCGAATATAAGCTTTAAATGCATTGTTATGCGATTTTACAATTAAACCTTTAACTTGCATTTAATTCTATTAAACATTAATTTTATTAAACGCAAAAATTAAACCTATGAAAAAGACATTAAGTTTTCTCCTTGCGATATTCTTTTTAGTACCTGTAATAACATTTTCCCAAACAGGATGGGTTCAGGTATATACAGGAAGTTCTCCCTCGCAAAACGTAGTAACCAATGTTACATTTGCAAATCAGTATACGGGTTATGCTACTGGAGGTTATCAGTCGACAGGTTATGTTTTGAAAACTACTAACAGCGGTCAATCCTGGTCGCCTGTTTTATCAATAGGTACTGCTTTTCAATCGCTTTCATTTATAAATGACCTGACGGGCTATGCAGTCGGCGGGTACAATCCCGCTTCTTTAATCTATAAAACTACAAACGGCGGACAATCCTGGACGTCGCAGATTTCAGGAACGCCTTACTGCTATTTCGATTCGTATTTCTTAAATGAAAATACAGGATTTGTTGTAGGTGACTGGGGAAGTATCAGGAAAACTACAAACGGCGGGAATACCTGGTTTGGCTGTGTATCAGGAACACCTGATTATCTTGAGAGTGTTTGTTTCACAAATACCAATACGGGATTTGCAGTAGGCCGCGTCGGACAGATAGTGAAAACAACCGACGGCGGTAACAACTGGAATCAGTTAATTCAAATAGGCAATATGTTAAGTTCTGTGAAGTTTGTTAATGAAACCACAGGATATGTTGTCGGCACAGGAGGCAGACTTTTAAAAACAACTGATTGCGGCGGAAGCTGGCAAATTTTAAGCCTTGGAGTATTGTATGACCTGTCCGGTATTTATATCATTAATCCGAATTTAATTTATTTAGTCGGTGCTAACGGTAATGTTCTGAAAACAATAAATGGTGGAGTCAACTGGACACCGCAAAACGTTGGTGCTTCCTCAAACCTTACAGGCGTTTATTTTCAGGATGGCAATATAGGATTTGCCTGCGGCGGAAATGCAGCAATTTATAAAACTCTCACTGGCGGTGAATTATTACCACTTCCTGTTTTAGTTTCACCCCCAAACAATTCTTATAATGTTCCGTTAACAACTACCCTTGCCTGGAGCAACATCAGCGGAGTAACTAATTATCTTGTACAGGTATCTTCGCTTTCAAATTTCAGTACAATAACAGATTCTGCAACGGTCACTTTGAACCAGAGAGTAATTCCCGCGGGAAAATTGCAGGTAAACACTACATATTTCTGGCGCGTGCGCGCAACTAACGGTCTTGGCACGGGTCCCTGGACAGAGCCCTGGAGCTTTGGAACTACAAGCGTTGGTATAAATCAGATTTCTTCTGAAGTACCTTCAGTGTTTAAAGTATACCAGAACTATCCGAATCCGTTTAATCCTGAAACAAAGATTAAGTTCGATTTACCCGAAAGGACATTTGTTACTCTGAAGATATATGATATAAGCGGAAAAGAAATCACAAATGTATTCAGCGGAGAAGTTAACGCAGGTAAGTTTGAAGCCAACTGGAATGCATCCGGATTTTCAACGGGTGTATATTTCCTTAAGTTTGCATCGGATAAATTTTCTTCAGTTAAGAAAATAGTGCTCAACAAGTAGAGTTTTAATCAATATGTTTTTTGAAATGTATACCCGGGCTAATCCCCGGGTATTTTTTTAGGCCTAATCTGCACATAGATTTTTCTCTGAATCACTTTGCATTTAATACTGCATAAACATATTTTTGAACAATGAATGACAAAACCATAGTAGTTGGAATAGACCTTGCGGGAAGTCCAAAGCGTGATACGGGAATCTGCCTGATGCACAATAAGAAAATCGTAAAGTATGCAACGCTACACGAGGATAAGGAAATCATTGCTTTTGTAAAAGAATCAAATCCGCAAATAATTGGTATTGATGCTCCGCTTTCCCTTCCTCCCGGAAGAAAATCTCTGGAAGATAATAACGGAATACATCTGCGCGAATGCGACAGGGAACTTACTAAACGGAAAATAAGATTCTTTCCCATAACACTCGGACCAATGCGTATGCTAACTCTTCGCGGACTTTACCTGAAGAAACGTTTTAAACGTCTGGGTTTTGATTCAATTGAAATTTATCCCGGTGCGACTCAGGACATTTTTGGAATTCCCCGTAAGCAGTATTCAATGGAGGGTTTGCTGAAAGGTCTTGAAAGACTCGGCATAAAAGGGCTTAATCCAGAAATGACTCACGATGAACTCGATGCAGTAACAGGCGGATTTACCGCCTACCTTTATCTAAAAGGAAAAGCAGAAATTCTCGGTACGCTGAAAGCAGGTGCAATCATTATACCTAAAAGAAATATTGAATAACTTAATTCCTCTACCCGGCTTCTGACTCCTAGATTCTAACTTCTAGATTCTAACTCCTGACTTCTGGCTTCTGACTTCTATCTTCTGACTCCAAACTTCTAAATTATATATTCTAACTCCCAGATTCTGGCTCCTAGATTCTGACTCCTAGATTCTAACTCCTGCTCTTACACAAACAAATCAACAAACTCAAACTTGCTTCCGTCGAACAATCCTTTGTCTCCGAGCTTTAACGCAGGTATAACAAGCAGCGCCATAAACGATAATGTCATATACGGTGAATGCAGATGACATCCAATCTTCTTTGGCAGTGTGTTAAGGTCTGAATATTTCTTCGCTACAGTCCATCCGTCTTCGTTTGACATTATTCCGGCAACCGGCAGCGGAAGTACTTCCACTTTCCCGTCAACAAGAATTGCAATTCCACCTGTATGTTTTACTACTGCGTTTACAACCGCTGCAATACTTTCGTCATCAACGCCGATTGCAATTATATTGTGCGAGTCGTGTCCCACACAGGAAGCAATTGCCCCGCTCTTTAGTCCGAAGTTCTTTATGAATCCAACGGCAGGTTTCACTTCGTTGTAACGGTCAACAACTGTTATCTTTAGCACGTCATTCTCTGTATCCGAAACAACAAAGCCGTTTTCGACTTTTGCGTCAAGATGAAGTTCGTTTGTTATAAGTTGTCCTTCGATTGCTTCAATCACTCTTATCTTTCCTGCTTTGTGTTCTATCGCAAAGTCTTCTGCTTTCTTCGGACCGATATTAAAATTATTTACAATTTTAGCTTCAACTGAGTTTATTAGTGTTTTACCGTTCTCCGAAACCTTAACTCCGTTTATGTATGTAGCAATGTTTTTAAATTCTGTAAGACTGTTTACTTCAATAAAGTCTGCAGCATCTCCAACGTTTAATGTGCCTACGTCGAGTGAGTAATGTCCGATAGGGTTCAGGCAGGCAATCTGCAGTACGTCGTATAAATCGTAACCAAGCTCCATCGCTCTTTTCACAACATCGTTTATATGTCCTTCAACAAAATCATCAGGATGTTTATCGTCACTGCAAAGCATTATCATATCTTTCTGAAGTTTTATCAGCGGATGCAGTTCTCCGAAGTTTTTTGCGGCAGAACCGTCGCGTATTAAAACTTTCATTCCGTACGAAATCTTTTCAAGTGCTTCTTCAATCGTAAAGCATTCGTGGTCTGTTGAAATTCCAGCGCTTACATATTTCTTCGCATCTTCGCCCTTTAGTCCGGGTGCGTGTCCGTCAACCGGTTTGCCGTACTTCTGTGCAATGCTGATTTTCTCCATAACGTCAGGCGCACTGAACAATACTCCAGGATAATTCATCATCTCGCTTAAGTAATGTAAATCGAATTCCTTGAAAAGAAATTCTATGTCTTCTGCTTCAAGTCTTGCTCCTGCAGTTTCAAAATCTGTTGCCGGTACGCAGGATGGTGCACCGAAATAGAATTTAAAAGGTACAAGATTTCCGTTTTCAATCATGTATTTCACGCCCTCAACCCCAAGAACGTTCGCGATTTCGTGAGGGTCGGAAACTGTTGCAACTGTTCCGTGAGTGACTGCAATCCTTGCAAACTCCGAAGGTATAAGCATCGAGCTTTCAACGTGAATGTGTGCGTCAATGAACCCGGGCATAATGAAATTGTCATACTTGCCAGAATCTTTCTTAATGCTTACAATCTTTCCGTTTTCTACTTCCACTGTTCCCGGATACACAATACGGTTTTTTATGTCGACTATATTACCCGATACTTTAAACTTTTCCATAATATTAATAATTAATTTATTTATAATCTCTTAAAACGATACTCTTTGATTCGAGTTTGTGTAATTAGTGTAAATTCGTGTCTGTTCTTTCTTTAATCTCCAACCTTAAAAATATCTATATCAGTGATAATCAGCAACAATCGTCTTTTATCAGTGTGCCATTAATTTTCTAAAATTTCAAATTTCCCATTTCAAATTTCAAATTGCCTCACTTGCAGCAGTCCTTCGTCTTAAGTGAATCATGGTTAAGCTGCTCTGCGGGAATTACTTTCATCATCTTTTCCGTTTTCGGACTTATGTACATAATCCCAAGGTTCATTCCCCTGAGTATAAAAAGCAAAGCAAGTATTATCGCAAGCACAGGAATTATCTTCGTCAGTTTCTGACGTATTCCTATGCTGATAAAAATTCCCGCGACCGAAGTTATGAACATAACAGGAATTGTCCCAAGTCCGAACAACGCCATATAAACAACTCCCAGCCCCACATCGCCGACTGCAATTGCTCCTGCAACCCCGACGTACACAAAGCCGCAGGGCAGAAGACCGTTAACTATTCCGATAAACAGCATTGAACTCAGCGAACCTTTGCGGAATAAGTTTCCGAATGCTTCTTTAATCTTCTGAGTAACTTTTCCAAATGGCAGTTTCATTATCATACCCGTTTTTGTTGCGGATGGGATTAAAACAATAATGATTATTGCCACACCCGATGCAATGGAAACCCATCTCTGCAGACCAACTATTGCAAGATTCTTTCCGATTAATCCGAATATTAGTCCGAAAAATGAATAAGTTATTACTCTTCCGAAATTATAAAGCAGCCTTCCAGCGTAAAACCTTACACTTTTTATCGGCCCGGTTGGTAATGCGAGTGCTATCGGTCCGCACATTCCTATGCAATGCAGACTTCCGAGCAATCCTATGACGAATGCTGTAAATATTTCCAATATTATCTTCTGATTATGATAAATATACCACATATGCAATTAAACTTATATTGAAAAGCAA
>JBMOHR010000142.1:0-7205 GCA_049317745.1 Ignavibacteria bacterium | reverse complement strand
GGATATTTTGCAGATGCATTACACGGTGACTTAAGCCAGGGGCAAAGAGAAAAAGTTATGAATAGTTTCAGAAGCGGAAGTACTGAAATTCTTGTTGCAACTGATGTTGCGGGCAGAGGTATTGACGTGAATGATGTTGAAGCTGTATTCAATTATGATTTACCGAGAGATGATGAAGATTATATTCACCGTATCGGCAGAACAGGCAGAGCAGGGAAGTCAGGAATTGCTTTCACTTTTGTTGTTGGAAGACAATTATCGAGCCTTAAGAGAATAGAGAAGTTAAATGATTTAAAAATAGTGAGACGCGACATTCCTACACTAAGCGAACTTGATGCAACCAGACTGGAATTAATTGCAAAGGATGTAAAAGAGATTGTGAATTTAGGGCATACAAGCAAGTTTATTACACTTGTTGAACAGATGATGGGTGAAGATTATTCATCAATAGATATTGCAGCAGCTTTACTGAAAATGACCATAGATGTAAGGAATGAAGGATTTGACAAGAATCAGGATTTCCAGAAGAATGCATATGAAAACGACAGGAGATATGACAGAGATTCAAGATCTGAAAAAAGAAGGTCGTCAAGAGATTCCGGTGGAAGAGGCGGCAGCGGTGGAAGAGGCGGCAGCGGTGGAAGAGGCGGCAGCGGTGGAAGAGGCGGCAGCGGTAAGAAGTTTGGTGACAGAAAATATGGAGACAAGAAATTCGGTGATAAGAAATATGGCGACAAGAAATTCGGTGATAAGAAATACGATGACAAGAAATATGGCGACAAGAAATATGATGACAAGAAATATGGCGACAAGAAATATGATGACAAGAAATATGGCGACAAGAAATATGATGATAAGAAGTCGGGCGATAAGAGCTATGGTGACAAGAAATATGGTGATAAGAAATTTGGCGATAAGAAGTTCGGTGATAAGAAATTCGGTGATAAGAAATTCGGTGATAAGAAATTCGGTGATAAGAAAGCCGGTAAATTTGAATACACAGATTTCAGGGAAAAGAAGTCAGGTGAAAAGAAATCGTTTGATTCAGGCTCTTTTATAGACGGAGATAGATTCAGCGGCAGCAAAGATAAAGGTAAAAAGAACCGTTCAACAGATAAGTTCTTTTCCGGTAAACCAAAGAAATCAAAGAAAAGGTTTTAATTTCTTTTAATTCTTGAGTATAAATCTATGTAAGGGTCTGAAATAAATTTTACGAGGACCATTACCCAGGATTTATGGACAAGCAGAGTATCATAAAAATCAGGAGCCATCTTCTTTAATTCAGGAAGGCGGCTTCCTGGTATACTTGGAAAATCATGATGTTCGTTATGATACCCTACGTTAAACGCCAGTAGATTTAACGGTCCATAATAAGAATAAGTTTCCTGTCCCTCTTTAAATACATAATGTTCTGCAATAAAATGTCCTGACATTGGATGTAAACTCCCTGCAAAAAAATCTGCAAGCACTAAATATAATAATGCATACCAACCTGCAAAATAAATGAATACAGAGATTAAACTTACCTGAAAAATTAAGTTTATTATTTGCCATTTATTCAGTTTTTTCGGATGAACAAACATAGGTCTGAATGCATAAAACAATATTTGTATAAAAGCCCAGATAGTCTTACCAAACACTCCTTTGAAGATTTTTGCTTCCGTATAAGTTGGCACATCAACATCAACTCCATCAACACCCTGGTGCCTGTGATGCATTGTATGATAAACCTTAAATCCCATTGCATAAGGAAAAACAATTGGCAGGTTTGCAAATAATGCTAACCAGTTATTAGGAATCTGTCCTTTAAAGGCAAGGTTGTGGGTTATTTCATGAATTGCCAGGAACAAAGAATGTGTGAACGTTGCTCCGAAGAAATAAACTGCAATTATAAAATAAACGAGGCCGTAGGGAAGTTCGAGTAATTTGTGTATGTAGAAAGCAGATGTTAACTGAATAAATACCAGAAAGACTGTTGATATTGCCAGTTTTATATCAGGACCAATGAGTGTTCTTACTTCAGGATATTTTTTTAGTATTTCTTTCCTTCTCTTAAGATGAGGTTCTCTATCCGTTGACCAATAAAAATCAGTTTTCTCTACTTCCATTGTATAATTATTATAATTACTTATTTGAACAAATAATATGTAATTAAAATTTTATACTGCCATTAAAATCACTGCAATTGATAATAAACTAATAAAAATCCATATTAATACTGCCTGTAACAATGGTTTAATTCCAACAGATTTTATTGAGTTTAATGAAAGCCCTGAACCAATCAGAAATAGAGTAACAGTTAATCCTTTCCTTCCAAAAATTACGACTATGTCATATGCTTTCTGAAAATCGGGGAAATAAGTGCTGATTATCATCGCAATGATAAAAAATCCGATAAAGTAAGGGATTTTGATTTTACTGTTATCACTTTTATATATTACTGCTGTAATTATTGAAACTGGTATGATCCACAATGCACGTTCAAGTTTAACTGTGGTAGCTACCTGTAAAGCTTCCTGTCCGTATTTAGCTGCGGCTCCTACAACCGAACTTGTGTCATGTATTGAAATAGCAGCCCAGACACCAAACTGATGCTGTGACAAATTTAGTAAATGTCCGATTACAGGAAAAATAAATAAAGCGACTGAGTTTAAGATAAAGATAGTACCAAGTGATACGCTCATTTGTTTCTCGTCAGCCTTAATGATTGGTGCTACGGCTGCAATTGCACTTCCACCGCAAATAGCCGTTCCTGTTGCCATTAAGTATGAAGTTTTGCTGTCAACTTTCAGCCATTTTCCTAAAAGCCAAGCAACAAAGAATGTGGATGCGATGGAAAAAACTGTCAGGATAATACCTTCTTTACCGGCCTGGATAGCATGATGAAAATTCATCCCGAACCCGAGACCGACAACTGAGAATTTTAATAACCACTGTGTTACTTTGCTGTTGTAATTTTTGTATGGATGGTTGAATAATTGTGCGAAGATAAAACCAATCAATAATGCCAGCGGTGGATCGATGATTGGAGTCGTACATAAAACCAGAAATAAAACGAATACTATTTTATTTACAAGGGGATTAGAAATTCTGATAATGCCCATCAATAACTAATGTATCTTTCATACATTTCTATGTCTTAAATTAAACCGCTTTGCAAAATATATGTTCTAAATCTATTTTGTTAAATTCTATTTCGAATAACTCGAGTTCCTGCAGAATGTTTTCTCTCATATCCTGAAAATTGGTTTTCAGGTTCTCGAAAAGATCTTTATAATAATTTATCCCTTCGTTTACATTATCCCTGAAATTCATTAACTGTTTCTTTTGAATATCTGTAGAGTGAATCGAGAAAGAATGTGTCAGATTCCTGAAATAATCTATGTAAAGTCCCAGTTCCTTTATGAATATGTTAGGTCTGTCTTTTCTCATCATTATATTAATCTTGCCGTATATATGGTCAATCATTTTCTTTAAAGATACCACTTCTGAAAAATAAGCCATATTAGGTCCGGGACATATGGAAACTCCCAGTCCATTCTTCTTTGTGTTCAGACCATTAACAATCAGAGCAGATGTACTGAGTCCAACACACAGACAGGCTTTCTCGACAATTTTATCAAAAATAATTTTATGAGAAAAACTATCAATGTCCAGAGCGTTAAGCTCTTTAATCTTTAAATTCTGATATTGTCTTGAAGCTGTACAAATAGCCTCGTCAGTAAATTCTTTATTCAATGAACAGTATTTTTCCGGACACGAACTCCCCGGTCTTCCTTTTTCAGTAAAAGAATCTTTTTCAATATCTTTAGTGTTATTCCTTAAACTGTTAAATGGTACTCCCAAAGGAGAAATATTACTTAAGTATAAATCTTTTTCAGTAGCGTTTCTTAATAGTTCGAGAGTATGTTCTTCAACATTTGTAACTTCAGGAACTAATAAAAAAGGTGTTCCCCATCCAACTGAATCCAGATTGAATTGTTCTAGAAGGAACTCATGTTCTTCCGAAGTACCAACTCCACCCTGTGCAGTAATTTTCATACTAAGCGGGGCTTCAGGAAAAGGCAGGTTTTTATCTTTTAATGCCTGCACAAATAAAGAGTGAGTCATCTCAATAAGAGAATCTTTATTGTTCTTAATTTCTTCTAAAATTGGCCCGAGTAGAAATCCATCGGTAGCAAAGGCATGCCCGCCGCAGTTTAATCCAGACTCCAGTCTGTATTCACTTATCCACAAACCTTTTTTAGCAAACAATTTTCCCTGTATCATTGCCGACCTGTAATCACTTATTTTCAAAATTATCTTTTTCTTAAGTACATTATTTGTGTCAGGGAAAAAATCTTTAAATTGATCAAAGTAACTGTATAATCTCGGGTTTATACCTGCCGAAAGTACAACACCTGAATTTAAATTACTTCTGGCGAAACCTCGTACTGCAGAATGTCCGTCGTTGTATTCAACAGGTCTTTGTTCATTATTCTTATAAGTAACTCTGTCCAGTTTAGTCATAATGTTAACATCGATGCTGCCTAATACTAAATTCTTATTAAGCCAGATTTGTAAATCTTCTTTACTTACATTACTATTCAATAAATTCAGAAAATCCTTTTTGAGGACAGAATAATCGGGAAGTAAATCAAAGTACTTTTTCAACTCACTGCCTTCGCAATAATCCGAGGTTTTCATCTTCTCAAAATTATCGTTAACGATAACATCAACAAGGTTCAGATAGGCAGTAATTCTCTTCGCACGATAATCATCAGTTTTATCTGTGATTGCTTCGTACGGAAAATTATGCAGATTGCAGTAGTGTTCACGAATCTTTTCAATAAGTATATCATCAACGAGTGAAATCACCGATGATATACCGAGATGAGCCACTTTTATCGGAGTGTCTATCGTAAAACCAATACCCATTACGGGTATATGAAATGTGTGTGAATTAAAATATCTCAAAACTTAATTCCTTAATTAAAATTTAATAAAAATTATTTTGTCCTGACGTAAACATGCTTAATCTTACCCTTGCCAACTTCTCTTTCATCTATCTCAAACCTGCCAAAACTCTTTATAAGTGGAACAAGTTTTATGAATCCATAATTCCTTGGATCGAAATTTGGTTGTTTCTTAAGAAGAAAATTCCCAAGATCTCCAAGAAAAGCCCAGCCGTTCTCATCTGCAATATCCTCAATGCTGTCAACTATCATTTCCACAAGTTCGCTGTCTGCTTTCAGCATTGGTTTAGAATTAGCGGAACGGGACTTTCTTTTAAACACTTTCTTCTCTATCGATACATTTTCATGCTTTTCATCTTCAATTTCAACTTTCTTCGATAATATCTCAAGATATATGAATTTGTCACAGGAAGAAATAAACGGACGGGGAGTTTTCTTTTCACCAAAACCAAAAACCTTCATACCTGCTTCACGGAGCCGTATAGCCAGTTTCGTAAAGTCACTGTCACTAGATACTATACAAAAACCATCTACTCTGCCTGAATATAAAATATCCATAGCATCAATTATCATTGCCGAATCTGTTGCATTCTTTCCCTGTGTATAACTATACTGTTGTATCGGTGTAATCGCATTTTCAAGCAGAACTGTTTTCCAGCCGGAAACGGTCGGTTTAGTCCAGTCCGCATATATTCTTTTAAAAGTTGGCACACCGTATTTAGCAATTTCTTCAAGCATTGCTTTTACGTTAGAGTACGGAACGTTGTCCGCATCGATTAAAACAGCCAGCCTTAAGTCACTTTTTATATCCATTTACAAATTTATTACTTATAAACAATATAAGGTATTACAACCTTAAAAATAATGCTGTTATACGATTTTTAAATTATTTATTGATGTTCAAAAATGAAATAAGATTAGTAAATAATCTGTAATGGAATTGTGCCCCGTGGAAGATTCGAACTTCCAAATGCAGAACCGGAATCTGCTGGTTTATCCATTAGCCTAACGGGGCTGTATTTAAAACTTACGGTTACTCTGCCATTTCCATGCAGTTTCAATAATTTTAGTTAAATCGTACTTCGGAATCCATCCCAAAATTTCACGTGCTTTTTTATTGTCTGCTACGAGTACAGCGGGATCTCCTGCACGGCGTGGACATACTGAATAATTAACTTTTTTATCTGTTAATTTCTCAGCAATCTTTATTATGTCCAGAACACTGTTACCATCTCCTGTACCAAGGTTTATAACGTTTGAACTGTTACCTTTGTTAAGGTATTCCAGTGCTTTAATATGTGCATCGGCTAAATCATACACATGAATGTAATCTCTTATGCATGTGCCATCGGGAGTATCATAATCATTACCGAAAACTTTCAGTTCATCCCTTTCTCCAAGGATAGTTTTTAAAACCAGCGGAATTAAATGAGGTTCGGGATTGTGACTTTCTCCGATATCACCGTCTTCGGAACAGCCTGCAGCATTGAAATACCTTAAAGCTACATACTTTAACCCGTAAGTTGTATCAAAATCCTCCAGAATATTTTCTATCATTAACTTTGTCTTTGCGTATGGATTAATAGGCTTAGTAGTCTCGCTTTCGGAAATCGGAATTCTTTCGGGATTGCCGTAAGTTGAACAGGTAGAAGAAAACACAAACTTCTTAACCCCAAAATCTTTAACCATTTTTATTAAATTAAAACTTCCGACAACATTATTGTTATAGTATAATTCGGGATTCTCAACAGATTCTCCGACATAAGCAAATGCAGCAAAGTGGATAACAGATTCAATTTTGTATTTCGAGAAAACGCCTCTTAAACATTCCACATCGAGTAAGTCTGCATTCTCAAACTTTGCTTTTGGGTGAATGGCTTCTTTAAAACCTCTTGAAAGATTATCAACTATCAATACATCATTGCCGTTTTCTATTAACTTTTTCACTGTATGTGAGCCAATATATCCGGCTCCTCCTGTTACTAATATCATTGGAATTATTTTAGATTCATTGAAAAATACTTATTTTGCTGATAATATGATGTATAAAATTTACTGTACAAATTGATGTAAAAGTATCTTATGGTTTGGCTCATATGCATTGAAGCATAAATTTATTTGAAGTACGGGAAATAAAAAATCCCGAAAAATTATATTCTTCGGGATTATATGCGGAATCGACGAGACTCGAACTCGCGACCTCCTGAGTGACAGTCAGGCGTTCTAACCAAACTGAACTACGACTCCGTT
>JBMOHR010000141.1:0-7241 GCA_049317745.1 Ignavibacteria bacterium | reverse complement strand
AACTATTTTAATTTATATTTTGAAAGACATTCACACAGAAATCCTTACGGAAAAGAAAATAAAGTGAGAGAGTGAGTCCCGATAAAGAACATCGGGATTTCGTAACGAACACTCAATAAGTGAGTGAGTGAGAAAAAGAAAAGGATTTTTGGATAACAAAAACAAATAATATGAAGTTTGAGGATTTGAAGAAATATTTCTGGGATTGCGATTTTACGGAACTGAGTCTGGAGACGTATCCGAAGTTTATTGTAGAAAGAATATTAAATTTTGGTAAGGAGGATGAAGTGAAGTGGGTCAGAGAAAATGTAGATGAAGAGTTTTTCAGGAATGTGGCATTGACGAGCAGAAGACTGGACAGGAAGACTGCAAATTACTGGCAAAAGTATTATCAAGAAAGTTAGAAATAATCTGAATAAATAATTATGCATTTAGAAGTATTAGAAGAAAAGCAGAAGGATATTCTTGAAAGACTGAAGACTGTTAACTGGCTGGACGGGTATTATTTAGCAGGCGGGACAGGTCTGGCATTACAAATCGGGCACAGATTATCGGATGATTTCGATTTTTTTACGGAAAGTGATTTCAATATTGATACACTGACTTATGAAATCCAGAAGAACTTCAATTTTGAAAAGGTCTCTGAGGATAAGAATACATTGAATGGAGTAATTGATAATGTTAAAATATCATTTTTAGGGTTCAAGTATAAATTAATAAGTCCGTTTAAGAATTATGAGAACATAAAAATAGCCGGTATAAAAGATATAGCCTGTATGAAATTATCAGCGGTTACTCAAAGATGTACTAAGAAAGATTTTATTGATATATATTATTTATTAAAGGAATATAAATCAGAAGAATTATTCAGCTTTTACGAAGAGAAGTTTGGGACAAATGGGTATGAGATGATATTAAGAAAGTCGCTTTTATATTTTCAGGATGCGGAAGAGGATCCAATGCCGAGGGTATTAGAGAAAATTGAATGGGATGATGTAAAGAAGGAGATTGAGAAGAGAGTTTTAAGAGGCTGAATAAGTGAGAGAGTTAGAAAGATATAATAAATTATAGTAAATGCAAAGTTTAAAGGGATATTTCTGGGATTATAATTTTACTGATGAGGAACTGGAGAAACTTCTTTCGGGAGAAACAGAGAAAGCAGGGCATCTGGACAGGGAAGGACTATATTCGAGAATTTTATCGTCTGCGGGATGGTATAAAATTGTTGAGATAATTGGTTTAAAGAATATGGACAATGCGTTGTCAGAAAATGTGTTAAAGAGAATCAAATCAGAAGAACTCAAACGAAAACTCAGGATTGCAAAAAGAATATTACATAAATAAACTATATCCATTTCAGGATGAAATATTCGGAGAAGAAAAGTAAAAAAGTGAGCCCTCACATTGTGATATGAAGGCTCATCGCTTGAAACCTGCCTGATATTTTCAGTAATCATTGATTGTATGAGTGTTTGAAACGTGCAACAGAGTCTTACTGCTGTTATACAATATTGCCGCATACCTTACTTCAATGTTATTGTACTCATCAATCCTTGTGGCATCGGTGTCAAAGAATTTTGTTTCGACTATTACTTCCTTCTTTGTCACATCCACCTCTTGAAAATCAGAGCAAATCACTTTATACCTGTCAGGATAAAATGCAGAATCCTTCATCATAAACAGTGCAAATATTCTAATGTATTTCGGAAGGTTTAGTGCTTTTGTGCCGTTACTTCCTTTATAATTGTTAACGCTTTCATCGTGTGTGTTTTCCGGTGAGTTTTCAAATGCCTTAGAGTAGTCAACTTTTACGCTGAAACCTGCATTGTTTTTCTTTTCCGGAGAGCATTTCAAGTATGAAAAATCTGAAGGGAAAATGGAAATTATATCTCCTGCACCGTCTTTTCCGACCTGTCTTGATATGTATTTTGCAGCAGCATTCTGCGATGACATCTTGTTTTTCGCAGCAACTTTCCAGAGTTCCTTAAACTCAGGCACTTTATTCAGAGCAGTCGCAATGTTCGAAATCACAGCAAACCTTTTCCTGTTATTCACGGCTCTTTCGCTGTTCGACTTTTTATAATTCAGGGGCACGGCTGAAACAATTGTCTTGCCGTATCTTTTTCTGACAATAACCCCTCCGATTTTTCCGGTGATATTATTCAGCAGCAACTGCGGAATATCCGATTTTCTGATAATCATATATTTGTTTATAATTGTTTTTAAAAATAATTAATCTGTAGTTCAAACATTCGTGTTTGAAACAAATCTGTTTGAAACAATCTTTTCTCTTAATTCTGAATTCTTCATTCTGAACTCTGAATTGCTCTTGTGCTCTCTCGTGGTGAATAATCTTTTCTCATTTCGTGTCTTTCGTGAATTTAGCGGGAAAATATCTTTTTAAATTTGCGAGGGGCATTACTGCCCCCCGCAAAAGAATCACACACCTGCTCTACGGAATAATCAGAGTGTTAGTGTAATGATAAGGAACGCCTGCATCGTCCATCGTCACAAAAGTATAGAAACACTTTTGCGAAATATAAGCATCATAATACTGAGTTTCATCTTTCATCAGCGGAATAGTGAACACGAGAGGATTAACAAGGTTCAGGTCTACTTTCGCCGACTTCAGGCAGATGAAATGATTCTTAGCTTCGCCGTCGACCACAGGGCCTTTGCAATAAATAATTGCGACCATCTGAATCTTGGTTTCAACGAGCAAATCAATCTTCTGATCAGTACCGAGAGCTCCTAAAGTAGCACTAACGAGTAAGTTAGTCATACTTGAAGAAGTATCAGTTGCCCTGACACTAATTCCCGGAGTCATCTTTACAAGGTCAGAAACATCATCGGGCGTGATGTGTTTATAGTTTAACTTGAAAATACCGTTTGCAGCCGACATACTTGCAGGAGTTGACAAATCCCAGATCTTTTTTAGATTTGCATCCTGATTAACAGCAGTGGCAAACATACCCGTCAGACCAAACCTTGCTCTACGGTCCTTGGCGGCTTGATCGTTACCCGAGGTAAACGATTTCGGTCTCATAGTAATAAAGGTAGTCTCACCTCTGTTACGGAAGACCATATTTCCCAGTGCACCGGTCAGCCGGCCGATCACTGATTTAAATACTTCAGCCATTGTTTGTTGTTTTAAATTTTGAAAAATGTTCTTTGAAAAACACCAGCCCAGGAGGAATGTCCAATCAAAGGGACAGGCCGGATGTTTTTCCCTCCTTACAACAGAATATCAATTCCGGTAAAGGAACAACCTCCTTTCGTTATCACCGGATTTAGTTAATTATTTTCAATACCATTTATGTTTAGTAAAATTTACTATTTTCGTCTTTAACCCTAAAATTCGCTTATCTCTCTTTCGTGACTTTCGTGTTTTTGGCGGGAGAGTTTCTAAATCTCAAATTCTAAAAAACCAATATCTTTAATTTGTGTAATTCGTAAAATTAGTCTAATTCGCGGATATTTTTTCTCTTCTCTATTTCTTTGCCATTTTGCGCACGTTTTTACTCATAATTCATAACTCATAATTTTCATCCGCACCAGATACTGGTTTGATACTGGTTACATACTGGTTTGATACTGAAAACATACTGAAACTATACTGAAAACATACTGCCCTGATACTTGATTTATACTCAAACAATACTGAAATAATTATCTTTTGTTTCCGACAGGAATTCGGAACTACATATTCTTTATTGTTTCCGACAGGAATGTTGGAACTACATTCTTTTCTTTTAATTCTTCATTCTGAACTCTGAATTCTGAATTCTGCATTGTTCTTTACTCTCTCCTTTAAACTTCGCATTTCCCTCCTCATTTTGCCAAAAAAATTATTTTTATATTTCCGCGGCAAAATCGTGTACATTTTGCGAAGTTTATATATGGGCGGGAAGTATTAAATAAAAATAATTACATTTAGCCCGGAACAAAATAATCTAACAGGTCGTAAAAGAAATATATACCTCATTTATAAACTAAACATAAACTATGATATAGAATCGCGACGGTTTTATTAACCGAAAGACTAAAATACAGGAGTCAAAAATGTCAGAATCCAGATATTCGGAAATCGTCAGCGAAAAACTAAGAAGTTTTATGAATGAACCGGAAACTCAGCCGGAATTTTTAAAAGTTTTAGAAGTAATAGAAAGCAACATCAAAAGGAAACTCGGAAAGTATTACGACCCCGAGAGGCATTCATCAGTGCAGTTACTTTTAGATTGTCTGGACAGCATCACATCAGGTAAAAGGAAATGGGACTATAAGAATGTAAAGATAGAAGCTATTCTCTATAACACATCCAGAAGTCTGCTGGGCAACTATGTCAGGAAGGAAAAAGCAAGTTACGACAAGATGGAAATACATCTTGAGCCGTACAGGTCAGCAGAGGGATGTGAGTGTTTTTCGGAAGAAGACGTACTTGATTACAACAACAAAGATGAAGAAGCATACAATTCAGAATTTAATACATTTTACGACAAAGAAAATATAAAAATAGTAAAGAAAGTATTAAAAGATGATAAGACAGCTCTTGAAGTAATGGAATCACTTATGCACTGTAACTCGAACATAAATATAGCAAACAAACTAAAAATAAAAGTTCAGGACGTAGAGAACGCCCTTAAGCGAATTCGCCGTGCAGGAAAAAAAGTCCTGACAATCATAAGCAAACAGAGCCACCGGACAAAGGAAGAAATCAGAGCAGAAATCCTCAAACGGGAATAAGCTTTAAGAGCAATTCAGAGTTCAGAATGCAGAATTTAGAATGCATCCGCCCAACCCTCCCAATAAGACGGCGGGTCTGCGACACAGAACGCGGAAGGCGGACCTTCGGGAATTTTGAGCAAAAGCTTTTTCCGGAACATATATTTGAGTATTAAGCGGCAGGGTTGCAAAACTAAATAATGGCAATAAAATGGTATTGTTGCCATAATATAGTTTTCGTATATTTTGAATAATAATTAAATTAAAAATCAAAATCGCAAACGAGAAACTAAATATAGAAAATCTAAAAGCATATTTTGCAGATAAATCTATCTTAAAAACAGATGATATATTCAGGTTTTACAGAAATCAAGAACCTGGCATTTCAATTTCTAATGTTAACTGGAGGATATACAACCTGAAAAAGCAGGGAATAATAAACCGAATAGGAACGGGAAAATATCATTTAAGTACTGAGAAAATATACCAACCTGAAATAAGCACAAAGATAAAAACACTAAACCAAAGATTAAAACGGCAATTTCCATTTCTTAAAATTTGTATATGGAGCACATCAGCCATTAATGAGTTTATGCATCATCAACCCGGAAAATATTACACACTTATCGAAGTTGAAAAGAAATCAGCTGAAGCAGTTTTTTATTATTTAAAAGAAAAGGCAGGTGAAGTTTATCTTGAACCAAACGAAGACACAATACGCAAATATATTTTCACGAGTAAAAATCCAATAATAGTAAAGACATTAGTAACTGAGTCACCTTTACAAAATGCAGAGGGCGTTGATACAATAACAATTGAGAAAATGCTTGTAGATATTTATTGTGATAAAATAATATTCGAGTCGCAACAGGGAAGTGAACTGGCAAATATATTCAGAGATGCAATAGACAAGTATACGGTAAATGAAAACCGCATGTTACGTTATGCAAACAGAAGAAGTGGGAAATCAGAGATCAATAATTTTCTTAACATAGTATCCGGATACCGGACACACGGATAAATATTTTCCATAAATTTTATTATGATCAATAAAGCAGAACTAACGGCAGAATGGATAAACAGGGTATCAAAAGAAAGCAGGAATGCGGATAAAATCCTTGTTGAGAAGGTTATTAGAGCAATGTTATTAATAGAAGGATTGCTTAAAGAAGAGATAGAATTTGTGTTAAAAGGCGGAACATCGTTAATATTTCTTCTGAAGAGTGCGAAGAGGCTATCGATTGATGTAGATATTAATATTCACCATAAATTACCGGTCATAAATGACAAATTCACTGAAATAGTAAATGAGCAGGGATTTACACGGTTTGAAAGACAGGAGCGGTCGACAAACACAAAGATAGAAAAAAGTCATTATAAATTTTTTTACAAACCGCTTCATAAGTCAAATACAGAAGAAGAATACATATTACTGGATATATTATATGAACAAATAAATTATATTAATATTAAGTCAATACCTTTAGCTTCAACATTCACACCAAATTCAGGCAGGCCATTAAAGGTGAAAATACCATCTACAGAAGATATACTTGGAGATAAATTAACAGCATTTGCACCGAGGACAACAGGGATACCATATCAAAAGGGAGAGGTTAGCATGAGTATGGAAATTATCAAGCAATTATACGATATTGGCAGTCTGTTTGATGAGGTTAAAGATCTAAGTATTATCAAATCAACATTCAGCAAATTTGTGATTACAGAAGTTGATTATATCGGAAAAACAACACTAACGGAGAATGATGTATTAAATGATATTTATGAAACATCGTTAAGTATATCAACCAGAGGATCATTTGGAAAAGAAAGTTTTGAAAAATTACAAACCGGAATACAGCGAATAAGAAACTTCATATTTTCCGAAAGTTATCAAATTGAAAAAGCCATAGTTGACTCGTCCAAGGCAGCATATTTAGCAACTCTTATAAAATACAAATCGGGTAACATTGAAAAATATACTGAAGGATCAGTAAAAAAAGAATGGATAGTAAATGAACCATTGAATACCAAGCTAAACATACTTAAGAGATCAAACATTGAGGCATTTTTCTATTGGTATAAAGTTTATGAGTTAACCATCGCAGGAAAAGGAATATAAACCTATTGAGAAAGCGAGTTTTAAGAGCAATTCAGAATTAAGAGCAAGAGCTTTTTTCCCGCTAAATACATCCACCCCACTCCGCCCAATCCGCCGCGGAGTTTGTCTCATAACCCGTTTTTCGCCAACTGTCATTCCAGCGAAAGCTGGAATCCAGTGTCTTTTTGAGGTTTACATTTTTGTGATTCTGTGATTTTTATAGTTTTGAGACAAACTCCGCGGCGGACGAATCTTCGACACAGAACGCGGAATTTTCAATTATTCCTGAAAGAAGGGAGATTCAGAAAGGAGGCTGACATTCATGTTAAATCATTTGAATAATGATTATATTTAAAACATGGTAAGTTTAAAGGAATATTTCTGGGATTACAATTTTACTGATGAGGAACTGCGGCGA
>JBMOHR010000140.1:0-7288 GCA_049317745.1 Ignavibacteria bacterium | reverse complement strand
AATTCATCATTCTGAATTCTGAATTCTGAATTCTGAATTGCTCTCTTATCCGCTCTTTCAGCGTAAATCCGCGTTCCATTCTTTTCATAATTCATCATTCATAATTCATCATTGCTCTCTTATCCGCTCTTTCAGCGTAAATCCGCGTTCCATTTTTAAGTTTCTTGCTCTTCAATTCATCATTCTGAATTCTGAATTCTGAATTGCTCTTCTCTATCCCCTTTAATTCGTCTCTTCCCCCGTAAATTCATTTCCCTGATGCCTGATTATCTGCCCCGTACACATATACACAACATCTTCTGCGATGTTTGTCGCTGAGTCTGCTATTCTTTCCAGACTTTTTGAAACCGACTGAATACTGAAATATTCTTTTGCTCTCTCAGGATTTAATTTAATTTCCACAAGTAATTTCTTTAGTATCCCTTTGTTTAACTTATCCACTTCATCGTCGGAAATCAATACCTGTCTCGCTAACTCAACATCTTTGTTTATCAATGCATCAAGACTTTTCGTAACCATACTTCTTGCTTTTACTGATATTTCTTTTAAGTCATCTACTATTAAAAGCTTTTCTCTCTTTGAAAGAAATGCCGCTCTCTTCGCAATATTCGCGGCTAAATCACCGATTCTCTCTAAGTCGTTATTCATCTTAAGCGCGGAAACTATAAATCGCAGTTCGTCCGCAACAGGCTGATATAAAGCAAGAATTTTTAAACATTCTTCTTCAATCAGTATTTCCATATTATCTATTTCTTCGTCTTTCTTTATTGTCTGTTTGGCTAAATCAATATCTCTTCTTTCAAGTGCAAGCATTGCCTTGGTTATCTGTTCTTCAACCAGACTGCTTAAACTTAAGATTGAATTTTTTAGTTTCTCTATTTCTCTTTGCCACTGTAACATGTTTTTCTCCTTTTATCCGAATTTACCAGTTATATAATCTTCGGTCTGTTCTAATAATGGTTTTGTAAATATTTTTTCTGTCTCTCCGAATTCTATCAGTTTGCCCTCGTAAAAGAATGCAGTGTAATCGGATACTCTTGATGCCTGCTGCATATTGTGTGTTACTATTATTATCGTGTAATCTTTCCGAAGTTCAAAAATCAGGTCCTCTATTCTCGCCGTCGATTTAGGATCAAGTGCTGAAGCAGGTTCATCCATTAATATTATTTCGGGCTCTATCGCCAATGCTCTTGCTATGCACAACCGTTGCTGCTGACCGCCCGATAAACCGAGTGCATTCTGAGTAAGCCTGTCTTTTACTTCATCCCATAATGCCGCACTCTTTAAACTTCTTTCTACTATCTCTGTTAATGCTGCCTTGTCATTAATCCCGTGTATCCTTGGACCGTATGCTATATTCTCAAATATACTTTTCGGAAATGGGTTTGACTTCTGAAAAATCATTCCTGCCTGTTTTCTTAACGCAACCACATCAACGTTATCGTCATATATATTGTTCCCGTCAATTTTCAGTGTCCCGCTAACCCTGGTATTATCAATGATGTCGTTCATCCTGTTTATGGTTCTCAGGAATGTTGATTTACCGCAGCCCGATGGCCCTATTAATGCAGTAACTTTCTTCTCTGTTACTGACAGATTAATATTAAACAGTGCCTGTGTCTCGCCGTAATGAAAGTTTAAACCTTCTACTAATATTTTTTCAGTATTTTCCAATGTTACCAATTATATTTCTTTCTTAATTTTATTCTTAAATAAATAGCGACTAAATTTAATCCTATTACAAGTGATATCAGTACAAGCGCCGTACCGTATTGCATATTTTCAATTCGTGCTGCATCAGGATGCTGTGTCGTTAATATGTACAGATGATAAGGAAGTGCCATTACCTGATCAAATACTGATTCGGGTAGCGATGGAATAAAGAATGCAGCAGCCGTTAGTAATATCGGTGCTGTTTCTCCTGCCGCTCTTCCAATACCAAGTATCGCCCCCGTTAACATTCCCGGTAAAGCCGAAGGTAATACACTTTTGTATATTGTCTGCCATTTTGTTGCTCCCAGTGCCAGCGATGCTTCTCTCATATATTGTGGAACCGACTTCAGTGCTTCTTCGCTCGATACAATTATTGTCGGAAGTATCAGGAATGCAAGTGTCAGACTTCCCGCCAATAATGAAGTCCCGAAATTCAGGAAAAGTACAAACAAACCAAGACCGAATAATCCGAAAACGATTGATGGTATCCCTGCTAATGTAACAACAGCAAGCCTTAAAGACCGTGTGATAAAATTCTGTTTGGCGTATTCTGTAAGATAAATTGCCGTAAACATTCCAAGCGGTAATGCAACTGCTATCGTTAAAGTTACAAGGTAAACCGTTCCTAATATCGCAGGAAATATTCCTCCCTCTGCTCCGCTCCTGATAGGTGCATCAAATATAAAACTGAAACTTAACGCAGGAATTCCCTTTATTAATATATCGAGAAGTATGTATGCAATTACTAATACAATAATGTACGTAATTATACGCATAACTGTAAAACCTATATGTGATTCATGATTTTTCAAAGAACCCGTATCTTCTGTATAATTTTAATGAAATCAGATTAAGAATGAATGTTGTGATTAATAGTAAGATTCCTACCCAGAACAATGCCTGATAATGACCGCTGCCAAAAGTAACCTCTCCCATTTCTGCCGCAATCGTTGCCGTCATCGTTCTTACCGAGTCGAATGGGTTTAAAGTCGTTAGTGCTGCATTACCCGTTACCATAATAACTGCCATCGTTTCGCCGATAACCCTTCCCATACCAAGCATTATCGAAGCAATGATTCCCGAAAGCCCTGCAGGAACAGTTACTTTCCATATAGTCGTAAATTTACTCGCACCAAGCGCTAACGATGCTTCTTTGTATGCTTTCGGAACTGCTTTTAATGCATCTTCTGAAATTGTTATGATTGTAGGGATTGCCATAAATGCCAGCAGTATCGCTCCTGTTAATGCAATCGTTCCGCTGTTTAATCCGAAAACAGTTTTTACGAGTGGTACAAGAACTTTTAAACCAAAAAATCCAAGAACTACTGAAGGTATGCCCGCAAGTATCTCTATAAATGGCTTAAGAAATTCTCTCTCTTTTAAAGAGGCTACTTCGGAAATGTACACTGCCCCTGTTATTCCGAATGGAATCGCTATCAGAGCAGCAAGAACTGTAACAAGAAATGAACCTGCAATTAATGGTAATAACCCGAATGATTCGTTCTGATAAGATACAGGCGACCATGTGTTATTTAATAACTTTGAAAATTCGCCCGATGTTATAAGTGGAAAAGCTTCTTTGAATAAAAACAAGAATATAAGAACAACTATTACTACGGATATTAATCCGTTTGACAGTAACAGTATCCTTATAATCTTGTCTTTTTTCTGCTCTCTTATCATTATTTAATTTTTACGTAACCCGACTCTTCTACTATCTTTTGACCTGCTTCAGATATGCAGAAGTCAACAAATTTTTTCAATTCGCCTTTTGGCTCACCGTTAAACATTAAATAAAGTGGTCTGGCTATAGAATATGTTTTGTCAAGAACTGTTTTATCCGATGGAATAACTACAGGTGATGAATCATCTTTCTTGATTCCAAGAATCTTTATGTTTGCATTCTTTGTGTACCCAAGTCCGCTGTAACCTACTGCCCATTTGGAGTCAGAGACTGACTGAATGATGGTCTGTGTTGAAGGCATTAACTTTACTTCCTTGGCATAATCCTTTTTGTTTAATACGTGCTCCTGAAAGAATTTATACGTTCCAGAACTGCTCTCTCTTGAGTATACATCTATCGGCTGGTCTTGTCCGCCTAAGTCTTTCCAGTTTTTATATTCACCTGTGTATATTTTCTTCACCTGTTCCATCGTAAGTTCATTTATCGGATTATCCTTATGTACTACCACTGCAAGACCGTCATTTGCTATTACTACTGGGACAGGTATTATGTTTTTTGATTTACCAATAGATATTTCCTTCTCTTCTATTTCTCTTGATGATGCACATATATCCGTCGTTCCGTTTAAAAGTGCAGAGATTCCTGTTCCTGAACCACCGCCCGTAATAGAGATTTTGTTTTCAGGATTTGTCTTCATATAACTCTCGGATAGTAAACTCATCAATTGAACCATTGTGTCTGAACCTTTAATCGTGAAACTTTTGCTTTTAGTTTCATCGCTCTTCTTACCGCAGCCAACTATTGTTAAAACAAGCATTAAAAAAATTAAAGTCTTGTATGATTTAAGTCTTAAGTTTTGCATCTTAATTATTGTTTAGTTTGTAATATACAAAACTAACCATATGTTGTTATTGCAATGTTAAGGTATTATTAATTTTGTGTTAAGGGGTCGATTTCTGGGGTATTTTTATTATAAACTTGCTTCCTTTGTTGACTTCGGATTCCACTTCAACTGTTCCGTTATGAACAAAACAAATATGCTTGACTATCGAAAGCCCAAGCCCCGTTCCGCCCTCTTCTCTTGTCCTTGCCTTGTCAACTCTGTAAAATCTCTCAAACAGTCTGGGTATATCTTCTTTTGGAATACCGATTCCGTTATCTGCCACTGTAATATTTAATGCTTTTTCAAAAATAACGGCAGAAACATTTATTTCGGAATTGTTCGCACAGTATTTTATTGAGTTATCAATCAGATTAATAATTGCCTGCTCTATCAGATTTGAATTCAGCGGAAATATTAATCCTTCATCACAAACTAAATTTAACCTGATGCCCTTTATTTCAGCTTTGTGGCTCAGATTCTCAACAGCTGTCTTTATTATTTCGGAAACATTCTTATCTTCAAATTTTAAATAACGAGCATCTTTAATCTGTTCTACTTTCGACAGCAGTAAAAGGTCGTCAATTATGTCGTTTAACCTGTCTGTATTTTTTGAAATTATGTTTAAGAATTTTACCGCATTTTCTTTGTCGTCTATTGAACCGCTTAACAGTGTCTCGAGAAAACCCTTTATTGATGTTATAGGCGTCTTCAACTCGTGCGAAACGTTTGCCACGAAGTCTTTCTTCATCGTATCAAGTGTAAAAATATTTGTTATATCGTTTATAACCATTATAACACCCATCGGTTTTCCGTCCGAACTCTCGAGTATTGCACCCGTTAACTGTAAGTTAATATCTTTTTCTTTCTGTATTATGATATTCTTTTCTAATGATTCGTTGCTTTTTAAAACCTCTTCAATAAACTTATGAATCTCGTATATCCTTATCACTTCCTGAACAATCTTTCCTTTCGCAGAATCGTTCTCAATCTCCAGTATCTTCGATGCTTCTGAATTAATGAAAATTATTTTCATGTTATCATCAACTGCAACAACACCTTCTTTCATACTTTCCAGAATCGAATTCCTGAGATTGTTCTGCTGCAGAATTATTTCCATATTCTCGTTTATCTGTTCTGCCATTTTATTCAGATATTCCGAAAGTATGGAGTATTCTTTAATATCAGTAGAATAAATCTTTTCTGAAAAGTCGCCCTTAGAAAACTTCTCTGCCCCTGTTTCAATTTTTTCAAGTGGCTTTACAATTCTTTTTGAGAATATATACCCCGATATTAATATTGCAAGATATAAGAAAATTAAAAATATTGTTATCTTAAAATTAATTGTTCTGAATTCTGTGTTTAAATGTTCTATCGTCGCCGAAACCCTTATAATCAGCTGCACTTTTCCCTGTTCGTCAAAAATTGGTAATGCAACATACATAAATTCTACATCAAGCGTGGGACTCTTCCTTACTGATATTCCTCTCTTACCTGTCTTGGCTTCCTTGATTTCTTCCCTGTCCCCGTGGTTATCCATCGAAGATGAATTTGCTTTTGAATCTGCGATAACTTTCCCGTCATACTTTACTAATGTTATCCTGATTCCCGTAAGATTCTCATAGTTACTGAATGTTGAATTGTACTGAAGTGAGTCTATATTCCTGTGAGTAACTTCATCTTTAATTATACTGGCTACCCTGGTAAGTTCATTCGCAGTCTGGTCTAAATAAAATGACTTAAAAGAATGAGAAAGTACAATACCGAACACCAGCAGTATTGCAGGTATCAATACAATGTATGGAAGGTATAATTTCGTGAATAAAGATCTTTTCTGCATCATCAGACTAATTCTTTGAATTTATATCCAACACCCCTTACGGTATCAATGATGTCGGCATATTTACCAAGTTTTTTTCTCAATGAAACTATATGAACATCCACGGTTCTTTCTGTGATAATAATATCTTCTCCGCGTGTTGCTTCTATCAGCTGATTTCTCGAAAGCACCCATCCCGGACGCTTTAACAATTCAAACAGTATTTTGTATTCAACTATCGTAACATTAATTAATTTATCGTTCAGGTATACTTCGTGTTTCCCAGTATGTATCTTAATCGGGTCTCTCTCGATGATTTCCTTGTCCTGCTCTGTATGATTATTCTTTCTTCTTAAAATTGCTTTTACTACCGCAAGAAGTTCGCGTATACTGAAAGGTTTGGTAATGTAGTAATCAGCACCGATTTCTAATCCTGCAACTTTATCTATTTCAGTTGACCTGGCAGTCAGCATAATAATCGGTAAATCAAATTTTGTATCAGACTTTATTATCCTGCATAAATCAAAACCGTCAATTCCCGGCAGCATCAAATCAAGAAGCATTAAATCAAAACTTTCAGTTTTCAAAATTGAAAGTGCTTCCTCTCCCGAAGTTGCAGTCGATGTCCTGTAACCTTCCTTTATCAGATTAAATGAAATTAATTCAATTATATCCGTCTCGTCATCTACAATTAAAATTTTCTCTTTCATATGCCATTTTGTAATTCATAACAAAAATACAACATTATCACTATATATTCTATTCTAATAAAAGCATCCATTTGTTTAACTTAAAAAAGTAAACAAATCTCTTAGAGATTTTATATGAGTCGGCAATGATTCCCTCTGAACGAAAGTCCCGTAAGGAAGGCAAATTAACAAACATAGAAACGCCCGCATATTCAAATATTTGATTTTTAATATGTATATTTTATATTAAACATTTGATATTTTATATTTTTTCAAATCCCGTAGAGATTTCATTTCGGCATTCTCCATCTCATATTATCTTGAAATTGTATTCTATATGACATAGATTTTAATAAAAAACAATATGAGACAGGTAATAATATATCCCGGGGAAGACAATATGTGGGTTGCAGAATGCCCCAGTTTGCACGGTTGTATAAGTCAGGGCGATACAAAAGAATCTGCAATAGAAAACATAAAAGAAGCTATTAAACTCTATATTG
>JBMOHR010000139.1:0-7377 GCA_049317745.1 Ignavibacteria bacterium | reverse complement strand
AAAAGAAAGAAAAAAAGAACACTACTACTGTCAACTTTTTTTAGGATAAGACAGAACAAGAGATAGCACACTGTTCCTGCTCAAGAACATTGCAGGAATGACAACGATTGATGAAAAGAATATTGATATTCTGAATGAGACTGATTTACACTGATTGTTTTTAGGGTAAGAGCTGTGGCGGTGATTTGGTATGATTCTTTTATGATATTGTTGTAGTTTTATATAAATCAATTATTCTATTATGAAGACAAAGAAAGAGATGAAGGATGAGTATAAGCTGTTAAAGTTTCCGATGGGTGTGTTTCAGATTAGGAATGTGAAGAGCGGGAAGGTGTTTGTGGGGAGCAGTATGAATCTGGATAAGATATGGAACAGGCATAAGTTTCAACTGGAGTTGGGCGGGCATAAGAGCAAGAGTCTGCAGAAGGACTGGAATGAGCTGGGGGCTGAGTGTTTTGTGTTTGAGGTGCTGGAAGAGATTAAGGAGAGTGATGACCCTGCGGTGGATAATGCGAAGGAGGTGGAAGTGCTGATGGAGATGGTGGTGGAGAAGGTGAAGCCGGAGTATATTTGAAATTTTAAACTGGAAATTTGAAATTGAAAGAGATTGGCACACTGATATTAATGATAAAGACTGATTGACACTGATTAGAGCAGAAGATTTTACCACAGAGTCCACAGAGCACACAGAGCAATTTTAGGCAAAGAGCAAAGCGTTGAAAGTTGTCAGTTGTTCGTTGTCAGTAAAATAGAGTTTATTAAAAACCCCCTTTTGGTTAAAGGGGGTTTTTAGTTTTATATTCTATGGTTTTGTTGTGAAATATCTTGTTGGTGGTGTACCGCTGAATGAAGCGGGTGTGCGACCGCTTGTTAATAAATCGCCGACGGTGGTGATGTTTACTCCTACCTGGTTTATGTCATATGAATATAGTTTTGATGGTGAGAGGCTTAGCATTTGTGACATCTGGCTGAGTGTTATGCTGTTGTCGGTTGTGCAGATTGCATATTTTTGGCCGCTGGTTGAGTCTGTGAGTGTGTATGTGATTACGTTTGATATTGGCTGTTTCTGGAAACTGAATGTTGTGTTTGCGTCAACGTTAAGGGCGTAGTCCTGCGGCGAAATTACTGTTGGAACTGATGACAGGTTGACGGGTACGTTTGTTCCTGTTTTCGGCAGTGCGTACATCTGGTTTGCGGTTCCGAAGGCTCCTAGTGAGACGGAGAATAATGATGGAGTAAAATCTATCGGGAGATTATTTGGAATGACCATTGAAATGCTGCCTGGCATCTGGAAGGTTTCCAGCGCAAGAAAGTTTGCGTAATAACTCATTCGTTTGTTGTAGAAGTTTAACATATATGCATAATATCCTCCTAAACTCCCTGAAGGAAGTGTTACTATGTAGTTGACTGTGTCTTCAGTTACAGGCAGCAGTTCGCTCTGGCCGAATGTTATTTCTGTGTTTGAGCCCGAAACTAAGCTTACGTCCGATTTTGATGCGAAGTATTTAAAATCGGTTATATGCATTGCCGGATTTCTTGTGTATGTGATTACGTAAACTTTACCTTTCATAGGGACGTTTGCAGGAGCAGAAAAAGAAATGTTAAAGGGACCAAGATCCTGAACTCCCATTATATTACTTTCGTCGTCCATAAAGAATACTTTTCCGATGTGCGGGGGAGTGGCAGGCGGGAGATGAACGATGAGGTTGTATGAAACTAATCCGTCGTTTAAATTAACAGGGAGTCCGATTGTCAGGTCGCTTGATGAATTTACGTTCTTGTACAGGATTTGATATTTATGCAGTGTGTCTGATACGTATAAGTCACACGGCAGGCTGACGTTTGAGATGGAGAACTTTCCGTTTACTGCAGTGAGGGTGGATTTTCCCTGTGTTGATACTGTTACGTTGCTTAGTGGATAGTTAAACGAACCTCTGACCGTACCGCTAACGGTTGCATTGCTATTATTGCTGACTGATGAGTCTTCGCAAGAATAAAACAGTATTGCGAATAGTGATAAAAATACCGGGATAAAGATACTTCTTACTTTCATTTGTTAACTCCTAATTTAAAGTTTTAAAGGAGAATATGATCTTCAATAATGTTATATATTATTTTATTAAACTATTTTTGCTCCAATCCCCTTCGAACAACTTAAAGCGAGCCCGAAGGGGAAATTGAAGTTTTCTATATTTTATGGCTTAGTTGTAAAATATCTTTTTGCAGTTATGCCGAAACAAGTTGAACCTATTCGGTAATTGTGGAGATAATCACCGACTGTGCTGTATTCGGGTCCTGCCTGTTCTATGTAATATGAATATGTTCTGTTTGGCTGAAGCTTTATCATCCGCGAAAGCATTTTCATTGTTATGTTATTCTCGCTTGTGCATAGTTTAGAGGTTTTGCTTCCTGTGGAATCGATTAACGTAAATATTAATACGTTTGACCCTGCTTGTTTCTGGAATGAAAATACTGTGTTTGAGTCCACATTCATCGCATAGTTCTCGGGTGAAATGACAGAGGGTTGGTTTACCATATTAATGGTTGTTGTATTTTCATTTATATTGAATACCTGACCCATATTTCCGTTTGAACCATTTGTATGTACTGTTAGTTTTGGTACACAAATATCTGCAGGGAGGTTAGCGGGAAGTACTAATGAAAAGTTGCTGGTTACAAAATCTTCAAAAAGCAAGTAATTAGAATAACCGTAGATTAATCTTCCGCTATTAAAGTTTATCATAAAATTTGCGTTGAGCACAGTATTTCCGGATGGAGGTGTTATTGAGCAATTTATAGTGTTATTGCTTAATGTGTCTAATTCTTCGGGGGTAATTGTGATTTCGTTAATTCCCGGGATTAATCTTCCTGTTTGCTTTCTGGCAAAATATTTGTAACTGCCGATATGATTATTGAAGAGAGTGTAAGTTATAAAATATATGATACCCGAAACGTTAACATTAGGTGGGGCATTAACATTTATATCTGTTGAATAAGGGAATGTCTGTATTCCTGAAATGTCTGTGTTATCGTCAATGAAAAATAATTTACCTCTGTATTCAGGAGGAAGTGTGGGGCAGTGTACAACAATGTTGTAATCAATAAGTCCTTCGGTAGTGTTTTGTAATGTATTCAAACCAATTGAAGACTGGTTTACATCTTTGTATAAGATTCCATTACCTCCTGTTGAGTATTCATAATAGACGTCGTAAGGTAACTTTGTTTTTTCTGTAGTAAACTTTCCGAGTTCGTTTGTAGTGTAGGCCTTGTCGTTTATATAAACTGTTTTGTATTGCATCGGATAATTCCATAATCCGCGTATAGAGCCGTTTATTAACTTTCCGTCATCGAAAGTGTTTATAGGGCTTGAATTGTCGCAGGAATAGATAATCACAGCGAATAAAGCCAGCATTGCAGGGATAAAGATACTTCTTACTTTCATTTGTTTACTCCTAATTTAAAGTTTTAAAGGAGGATAAGTTAGTCTATAGTTTGTTCTTTATGTTAATAATAAAAAATAAAGTATAAGTATCGTTTATGTTTGTTTGATTTAGTTATGGGAAAATTAGTGGTAATAGATTTAAGAAGCAAGAGAAATTTAGTTGTTAGTTTCTCGTTGATAGTTGTCAGTTGTTGGAAAGAATGGCACACTGATTTTACTGATAAAGATTGATTTACACTGATTTTAATAGAACGCGGATGATCACTGATGAAACGGATTTACACGGATGTATTTTTAGGGTAAGAGCAAGAGAGTAATAGGTATTAGAGATTTACCACCAAAGCACTAAAACAGGAAAACACGAAAGAGGAAGGAAATGGAACGCGGATAAGAACGGATTGGGCGGATTGTCGCGGATGGATTTTAGAGTAAGAGCGAGAGATTATTCTCCCGCGAAAGTCACTAAAAGGGAGAAATGATTATAATAATTTCTCACAAGAACTTTGCAGGGATAGAAACTTAAGAACGATATTATAAGATTTATTTTATTAGGAGCATTCTTTTTGTTTCTGTGAAACCTTCGGTTATCATTCTGTAGAAATAGACACCTGAGTTCAATTCAGTTCCTATGAAAGTGGTCTCATATATCCCAGGTTGTAACTTTTCATTTACGAGTGTTTGGACTTCGCGACCGATTAAGTCATAAACAGCTATCTTCACAATCCCAGAATTTAATACAGAGAATCTGATATTTGTTGATGGATTAAAAGGGTTTGGATAGTTGTTATATAGTTTATATTCTAAGGGTACTTCATTTTTATTATCAATACCTGTGTAAGTAACAGAAGTTTTAAATCTTCTTACTTCAGACCAGAATGTATTTAATGTATTGCTGTTATAACGTGCATTCACTCTCCAGAAATAATATTGGTTTTGCTGCATAGCATTGTGCAAAAGGTACTGAGACGAGTAAAGGTAAGAATTATCTACATTAACTGTATTAAATAATGAATCTAAGGAAATTTGTATTCTGTAATTAGAAAAATTCGGGTAATCAGTCCAGTCGAATAGCGAATTGAAAACAATACCTGAATCGTTATTCTGAGGAGTTATTAATGAAGGGCTGTCGTCAGACTTGAATTTCCAGACTTCTGACCATGAACCTGCACCTACAACGTTAATGGCTCTGACTCTCCAGAAATAATATGTATTAACTGATAATTTTGGTGATGGTATTTGAAAATATGAAAACTCAAAAGTTGAGTCTGTAATTTTCTGCGAAAATAAGGAATCTTTTGATATTTGAATATTATAAAATAAACCTGAAACTGCATCTTCCCAATCCATTGTCTGATTGGATGGAACATTTGTATTATTATTTGAGGGTGAAATTAAATTTGGAGCAGAAGGGAATAAAGTACCAAACTTCCAAATTTCAGACCAGGAACTTGTATATTGTGGATTAAAAGATTTAACTCTCCAAAAGTAAACACTGCTGGCAGTTAAAATATTTGCAGGAATCGTAAAATTTGCAGAATCAATTGCATTAATGTTAAGAACAGTAGTATTAAAATTTGAATCGTTAGATAATTGTAAAGAGTATTGAGCTGAATTAAAGAAGGCTTTTTCCCACATTAGTGTAGGCGTTAGTTTGATGTAATTAAAATTGTTTGGCGGATAGATGAGGTAAGGAGTGTTAGGTGGTTCCCATCCACCATTCGTAGTTCCATAAATTGTGCCGTTAGATAATGCAATGTTTATATTGTTAGTACTTCTATAAGACGCATCCAGAATAATTCCATAGAATTTATGTTGTTTAATCCACGTATTCCCTGTATTTGTAGTTCGGTAAATGATTCCAGAATCGCCAACTGCAACTCCATTATTTGAATCAAAGAACTTTATACTATAAAAAGATGCTCCTGATTCCAATGGTCCATTGAATATCTTATAAGTCCAGCTATTACCACCGTTAGTTGTTTTATAAATTATTGGATTAATTAAATTCAATCTACCGGCAGTAAACCCGGTTAAATTATTAATAAAATTAATAGTTTTAAATTCCATTGTACCTAACGCGGAATTAAGTACAATATTCCAGGACAAACCACCATTTTGCGATCTTGAAACAGATAAACTACCACATACAAATAATGTATCTTTGCTAACACAATACAATTCATTCAATACGCCAAAAGATGGTGAAGTTGTTACTATATTCCAGTTAACTCCTCCGTTTGTTGTCTTTAAAACATTGCTTTGCGTAGGAATATAATTTGTTAAGTAACCTGTATTTAAATCACACATGAAAATTGACGAAAGAGTTGTTCCTCCGGTTACAACAGGTATCTTAGTCCACGACAAACCTGAATTTGTTGATACGTAAAAGTTGTTATTAGTTGTCCCTGCAAAGATATTATTCGCATCGAGACAAAATACTTTCCTGTAATTTGAAGAATCTGAACTAAGTAACTCAAACCAATTCTGACCTCCGTTAGAAGTCTTATGAATCCTTTTACGGACACCACTATAAAAGCCGGTCATTTCATTAGCAAAACTAATAGTATAATTGTAATTAATAAGACTGTCCTGCCTAATCCATGAACTTTGGGAATAGGATACAGCAGTGATAAAAGAAGATATTAAAAGAGTTCCTAAAAAAAATATTACGAGTCTCATAATAACAGGGTTTACTTATTAATTTTAATATAATTATTGGTAAAATAAAAAGAAAGATATATCTCTATATTGTCTTAAATGTTAATTTGTTACATACTTCTGGCTCAGAAAGGAGCCCAAAATTCCCAATTACATAGACATAAATAGCATTGTTTTTCAGGTTAAGAGGTTTGATATGGTCTCACGCGAAAGTCACGAAATTCAGGAAATGATAATATTATAAAAGAGCACCCACCCCTGCACCCCTCTCCTCCCAAAAAGATGGCGGACCTACGGCAAGAGGGGGATTCTGAAAAAGGGGGGATTTTTGGGGGAAATGGGCGGAATTTATTTTTAGGGGAAAGATAGAGAATAGAATTGAATAAAGTGCTGAAATTTATTATATTTGCAGTTGTAGTATAAATAATTGATTTAAGTTTATTGGGTTTTAACCGATTTCCATAGGAGGAATCATATAACCTGTTAGACATTTTTGTATAAAAACAAACATTTAATATTATGGTTATCCCTGAAAATTTAAAGTTTACGACCGACCACGAGTACGTGAAGGTTGAAGGTAATATTGCGATAGTAGGCGTTACAGACTATGCGCAGGGCGAGTTAGGTGATATTATTTTTATAGATTTCAGTAAGTCAATTGATGATGCAGTTAAGTTGAGCGAAATCGTTTGTTCGATTGAAGCTGTAAAGACTGTGTCTGAAGCGTTCAGCCCGTTATCGGGTAAGGTAGTTGAAGTTAATTCTTCGATTAATGACCAGGCTTCAGTAGTAAATTCAGACCCTTACGGTGAGGGATGGCTGTTTAAGATAGAGATGTCTGACCCGAAGGAACTGGATGCTTTGCTTGATGCGAAGGGTTATGCTGCTTTAATAGGCGGATAAATCTTAGGTAGGTTCACAGAGACCACGGAGGTTTTTTAGGCAAAGAGCTTTAAGAGCGGTTACAAAGTGACAAGGTGATAAAGTAAAAGAGTTTACCACCAAAGCACTAAAGGTAATAATCAGAGTTTTTTTACCACAGAGCACACAGAGCTTATTAAGCAAAGAGATTTGAGGAAGTTAAACAGTTAAAAGTTCAGAGTTCAGAACTAAAACGAAAGAGCTTAGAGGAATATTAGGAGTAGAGATTCCTGCTAAGAACATGCAGGAATGACAGATAAAAAATAAGAAATAAAGAAAGAAAGAGGATACGATGAAGATTATAATATCGAATTTAGCGGACGGTGAACACGTTTATGAGTTTAAGGAAGAGCCGT
>JBMOHR010000138.1:0-7398 GCA_049317745.1 Ignavibacteria bacterium | reverse complement strand
ATAGGATGGAACTGAACTGCCTTTAATATACAGCTAAATGGTTTTGCTTCACCTTCTACCTCAAGATTTACTACGTTCGACTCAGTTGTAAAGACAACAGGACGAAGTGCTAACTCATGAGCTTTTATAGCAATATTCTCACCACCGTGAATATAATATACGCCAGGCACAAAACCGGCTGTTCTCATCGATCTTGAGAGTGACCTTTTGAATGCGCCTCTTTTTTCAACTTTTAATGTAATTTCTGACATGACACAAATATCTATAAAATTTTTGACAAACAGTAATATATAATTTTTAATATTTATTATCAATTGAGAAATTAATACTTCTCAAAAGAAATTTCTGAGGGGCTGAAACAGACGAAATCCGGAATCCGCCTCTATTATTATATAGAATAAATCACAAGGGGGTATTATTGCTGTTTTTACACTATATTATAGAAAAGGCGGTCATCGACCGCCCTTTCGTAAACTATTGTTATTATGATGCCTGTTCAGGCACTTCCTGCTTTTTCTTCTTAAATATCTTTTTCATAAAATCGTCAGTAAACGAGTATATTGACGGTGTTATTACAAGTGTTAAGAATGTTGATACCATCAAACCGAATATGATTGCAACACCCATCGGTCTCCAGAATGCTGAGTTCTCACCGCCGATAATCAGACTTAACGTTCTCCAGTCAAAATCAATTCCGGATGCTAAAGGTACAATACCGAGTATCGTTGCAGCAGCTGTAAGGAATATTGGTCTCATTCTGATAAGACCTGCCTGAATAAGTGCTTCGTCTCTGTCCAGACCCCTCTTCACAAGTTCCATCTGGAAATCAAGAAGTACAATCGCATTTCTTACAACAATACCTGCAAGTGCTATTACACCGATACCCGTCATCATAATACCGAACGGAGTCCCTGTAATCATTAAACCGCCTAGCACACCAATTAACGACAGCACTACAGAAAGCATAATAATCAACGGCACCCTTATGGAATTAAATTCTATAACCATCAGGAAAAATATAAGCAGCAGCGCAATAACAAGCGCCTTGCCAAGGAATGCAGATGTTTCAGCCTGGTCTTCCTGTTCACCCGTATAAACTAAATTATATCCTTCGGGCATTTTCATATCTTTCAGCTTTGCCTGAACATCCTTTAAAACATCGTTGCCAAGTCGTCCTTCGGCATTTGCTGAAATCGTTACCACACGCTTCAAATCTTTTCTGCTGATTGCTCCGATACCTCCCGAGAATTCAACCTTACCGACTGATGAAATAGGAATCTTCTGTCCATTATTATTTGTGATGAAAAGGTTGTCTATCGTACCAATTTCATTACGCTGTTCTTTATTAAGTCTGACGGTAACATCGTATTCATCCTTGCCTTCACGGATTTTACTCGCAGTAGTTCCGTTAATTGCAGTCCTGACCATCATACCAATCGTAGCAGTGTTCAAGCCGTACAATGCTGCTTTTTCCCTGTCAACGGTAATCTTAATCTCAGGTCTTGCCGCATCAAAATTAGACTTTAAATCCTTGAGTCCCGGAATATCTTTAATCTCTCTCTTTACCTGTTCAGAAATATTTCCAAGCTTTAAAAAGTCATCACCTGATATTTCAATATTTATAGGCGGACCTGTCGGAGGACCGTTCCTTTGCTTCTCAATCTGCAATTCACCTCCCGGAGTATTTTCCACGGCTCTGCGGATTGCATCGAGCGATTCAAACGAACTCTGCTCACGGTCAACCTTGTCTATAAAGTTAATCGTAATAACGCTCTTCGTTGGAATACCTTCTCCGCTGAAATCAAGCGGGTCATTGGATGAACCCACGTTCGTTACTATGTATTTCACATCCTTTAAAGACGGAATCTTCTTTTCTATGTCCTTCGTTATCTTATTCGTTTCGCCAATGTTAGTACCTACGGGAGTCTTCAGATTAATAAGCGCCTGACGCGGGTCAGTGTCAGGGAAGAACTCAACACCGAAGTTGAATTTACTGTATAAAAAGAAAACCACAAACAACAGAACAAAAGTACCTGCTATCACAGTCTTCCTGTGAGTCATTGCCTTGCGAAGTGCTTTTTCATAAATCTTCAGTGCACCGCCGAACAATACTTCGTCAAAGTGTTCAAGGAATCTACCGACAGGTCTGAACTTCTTCTTCTTTGACCTTTCCTTATCCTTTTCAAAATGAATGAACACAGATGCCTGAACAGGGCTGATAACCATCGCAACGAACAAAGACGAGGACAGACAAACAATCAAAGTAATAGGCATATACTTCATAAAGTCACCGATGATACCGGGGAAAAATAACAATGGCATGAATGATGCAATGATTGTAAGAGTTGCAATCGTTACAGGAAACACAACTTCACGCGGACCTTCAATAGCCGCATCGTGAGCAGAGTATCCTTCTTTTTCCTGAAGCCTGTAAATATTTTCAACCACCACAATAGCATCGTCAACGATAATCCCCAGCACAAGTATCAGCGTAAACAAGACAATCATGTTCAGCGTTATACCCATCATACTCAGCACAATGAAGGATATCATGAACGACAGCGGAATAGATGTTGCCACTAGGATAGAGTTCTTAAGCCCCATAAAGAAGAACAGAATCAGGCACACAAGCACAACGCCTGTTATGATACCGTTCTCAAGTTCGTGAACTGTAGTCTTAATGTTATCCGAAGCATCACCCGTAATCGTATAGTATGTTCCTTCAGGAACTAAATCCTTGTTATCTTTTAAAAGCGCATTTACCTTTTCAGATATTTCAATTATGTTTGAACCGCTTCTTTTCTTAACAGGAATTGAAATACTCTCAACACCGTTGAGTCTTGCATAAGTCTGCCTTTCCTTGTATCCATAAGTTACCTCAGCAACGTCCTTTATGTAAATTGCAAAATCACCTTCCTTCTTAACGATGATATTGCTCATCAGTTCGGGATTCTTGTACTCACCCGGAACGCGGATAAGGAAACTCGACTTGCCGACATCAACAGCACCGCCGGGAATGTTAAGGTTCTCAGACGATATCGCTGTTATTAAATCGTTAAAACTAAGGTTATAATACTTCAGCCTGTTAGCGTCAGCATCAATCTTCACTTCTCTTTCTATACCGCCCAGTACATCTGCAGAAAGCACACCCGGAATCTGTTCTATCTTATCCTGAATGTTAGTACCTGCTTTTTTAAGGTTTGCAAGGCCAATGTTCCCGCTTAAGTTCACGTACATCATCGGTAATTCCGAAAAGTTAATTTCTGTTATTACCGGTTCTTTAATATCTGTAGGCATCTTAGTCTTTGCTGTCGATACCTTGTCACGCACTTTCTGCAATGCGTCGTCTATAACAACATCAGTGTTAAACTCAACCGATATTGACGAAAAACTTTCCCTCGATACAGATGTCACTTTCTTAACACCGCTTATACTTTTAATTTCCTTCTCTATTTCCTGTGTTACAAGGTTCTCAATGTCCTGCGGAGATACGCCAGGATAAACAGTCGCTATGAAGATATACGGGATTTTGATTGACGGACTCGATTCCCTCGGCATAGAGAAATATGAGAATCCTCCTGCCAGGACGATAATCAGCATCAGTATATAAACCGTTACTTTATTGTTTACTATTAAATTAAAAAACTTCATACTTTATTAAACTTTTATGTTATTAATTAACTACACTTACTTTGTCACCGTCATTCAAACCCTGAAATCCTACATTAATAAGTGTTTCACCAATGTTCAATCCTTCTTCAATCAGTACTTTATTGTCCGAACGTCCTCCCACTTTGATAATCTTCTTCTTTGCGATATCGCCTTCAAGCACAAACACAAACTTCTCATCGCCGTTATCAACCACATATTCCTGAGGAAGCACAACTGCATTATCGACCTTCAGGTTTGTGAACGTAATGTTTGAAGACATTTCAGGTTTCAGCCTTCTGTCTGAATTATCCAGTATCACTTCAATCTCAAACGTCCTGCTTTGTGCATTAATCGACGGTCCTACATAACTGATAATTCCCTTAAACTCTTCGTCGGGCAATACATCAAAAGTAATCTGTACAGTTTCCCCTTTAGAAACCTGCGTTAAATATCTTTCAGGAACACCGCAGCTTATTTTCACCTTTGCAATGTTAACGATACTCAGTATCGGAACACCGGGACCTGTCATTTCTCCCCTGTTCATAAACTTAGCTTCAACAACTCCTGAAATCGGCGACTGCACATACCCCTTGCTCAGTCTCACTTTATAAAGGTCAACTGCTTTCAAAGCAATATCCATCTGAAGTTTTGAATGTGTGTACTGCTGTTCCGTTGCGACTGCATCGTTAAACAATCTTTCAGTTCTTTCATAATTTTCCTTAGCGAGTTCAAACTGGGATAGCGCCTGTAAATACGCTGCTTCATCCACATCCTTCTTAAGTTTAACAACAACTTCTCCTCTTCCGACTCTGTCACCCTTATCTTTTGCAAGCCAGGTAATCAGACCGCCTTCTTCCGAAGATATTTTTGCACTCTCGTAAGGCTTCACGATACCAACCACTTTATAATTCTCTTCAAAGTACTCACCCTTAACAACCGTGGTCTTCACCAAAGGAAGTCTTTTTTCTTCCACCTTTTCATTCTTCTTTTTGCCGCAGGCAGAAATTGATACTGCAAGAACTAAAACTAATAATAGATATAAATACTTTCTCATATATTTGATATTTAACATTTTATTTTTTCTCTAATAATTCTTCTAACTCGGCTTTAGCGTTTAAGTATTCCACTATTGCCTGAAAATATCCTAACTTGGAATTGCTCAACTGTGCACCCGCATCCAGAACATCAATCTGGTTAACAACACCGTTCTTGAAACTTAATGCTGCGAGTTCATAGCCTCTTTCTGCCATCTTCACCGTTTCGTGAGTTGCAATCACTTTGTTCTTAGCCTCACCCATCTTAAGAATAATGCTCTGTGACAAAAGCCGCAGTTTCATTTTTACGTCAGAAATTGTTTCGTCAGTTTTCTTAATTTCAATCTCGCTCTGTTTAACCTTGTATGAATTCCTGAAGAAATTCAGGTTCCAGTTCAGACCAACACCTGCATTGATAACGTTAAAGAACCTGTAACTGCCGAAACTTCTTCCGTCGTCTTCCGATGCCTGTATATTGTATTGACCAAACAGATAAAGTTTCGGAAGATAATTTGCCTTATCTATCGAAAGAAGCTGTTTATTAATATCCTGATTAATCCTTAACTGCCTGACCGAAACATTATTCTCAGCAATCTTTGTAATTACAGCATCTATGCTTCCGTAGTATTCTGTACTGTCAAAAGTCAGGCTGCCCGTAACCTCCACATCCTTCATGTCCTTCAGACCAATTGCATTCTTAAGAACTTTCTTCGTAATCGTCAGATTATTTTCTGATTCAATAACAGGCGGCTTAAGGTTTTCCATCGTAACCTTCGCCCTTAAATAATCGAACTCAGTTGACGTTCCATTTCTGTACCTTCTTTCCACAACATCATAATTCTCAACCGCATTGTTAAGATTAAGCTTTCTTACGTTAACAACTTCTTTAAGAAACAGAACATTGTAATATGCCTTCTTAACGTCTGCAGTAACCTTTGCCTCTGCTGAATTTACATTCTCATTCTGCAGACCAGTGTAATAATCCGCAATTCTGATTGCCTGAAAAACAGGAGTACCTAAAACAGGAATAGGTTCTGAAACCTGCAAACTGTTTACTATAGCATTATCAGTTCCGATACTGAACCTCTGTCCGAAAATATCGAACACCTGTTTCTTGAATGCCCTGTTGTACTGCGAACTTAGACTTATAGAAGGTACCAGACTTTCGCTGTAAACTTCCGAAACTTTCTTTTCGGCTTTCAGCCTGTCAAGTTTGGCATTCACCAGAGTTGTGTTATTACTTTTAGCCGTGAATATTGCGTCATCGAGTGTATAAACCCTCACAGATGTAGTATCCTGAGCGTTTATTATTCCCGATGAGAATAAGACAAGGCTGATTATAAATATAATTTGTTTCTTCATATTATTTCTTAATGTGCTTTTTCTTTTGATTATAATATTTTGTTCTTCCTTTATCAGTAAGAATCCCGTTCAACTGCATTTCAAAAACATACTTCAGGGCTTCTGTCATAGAAAAGTTATTCTCCATCAGAAACTTCGGATTAGCGATGGCGTGCATAGACGCGACATGAGAAGTAATAACAATATCGATAGGAATATCCATCACGTACTTTTCTTTCAGCCCCTGGTTAAAAATCTTACGTGCATAATAGAAAATCTTCTCTTCCCTGAACTTTTCAACCGTCTGCCATATATCGGGATAATGAACCTGAAAATCCCTTATCCATTTATCACTCACCTTTGAAAGGTCATTGGAATAATCCTCAAGCAACATAACAAACTTCGTCACAACATCGGTCTTGCTGTGAATAATCTTATCGACTCTTTTAGTAGACCCGTTCATCCAGAACTTTGTAATTTCCAGAACAAGGTTATCTTTCGAAGAAAAATGCTTATAAATGGTTTTCTTGCTTATCTGAAGAAGAGCTGCCAGTTCATCCATAGAAGTCTTGTAAAGACCATTCTCACGGAACAGTTTATCTGCTACAACCAGAATCTTCTCTTTTTCTATTTTATCGTCTTTCATAGGTATGGAAACTATTTTCGTTTATTTAGTTTCCAAATTAGAAATATTGAATTTAAGAATCAAGTGGAAAAGGAGGAGGCATTAGGAATTAGGCACTTGGGTTTAGGAATTAGGCACTAGACATTAGGCACTTGGGTTTAGGAAGAACTTCTATTGCCAAGTGCCTATTCCTTACTTCTTACTGCTTACTTCTTACTTCTTACTTCTTACTTCTTACTGCTACTAATCCCTATGCACAGTCCCAGGCGTAAACGCCGGCAGACACACCGCCACATACGAAGCACCCTCAGGATTCGGCGAACTGTACCTCACCCACTCGCCCTTCTCCACCATAATCGCCTCACCCGCTTTTACATCATACACACCGCCCTTCGTCTCAACGTGAAGAACACCGCCAAGAACAACAGTATACTCATCAAACTCAGGAGTCTGCCCGGGCTCGAGCCATCCGTCAGGACTCTTCATCACTGCAATACTCACATTCTTATCACCCGATGCCACAACCCCGAAATATTCCTTAATAATCTTTTCTTTCGTCCCCGCCGCTTTTATAATAGACGGACTCTCAATTACTTTTGCCATATTATTTATTATTTAGTTTATTAAAAATAACAAATAAAGACAGCAAAAATAATCCAATGCCACCGCCACTGCAACTGCCATCGCTCTTTCTCTAACCCTAAAAAAGCTCTGTGTGCTCTGTGGTAAAATCTCTTAAATCTCTTC
>JBMOHR010000137.1:0-7441 GCA_049317745.1 Ignavibacteria bacterium | reverse complement strand
GTGACCATACCCACCCCCCGTCCGCCAGGGCGGACGTACCCCTCCAGGGAGGGGAGTTCAAAACGGATTTTTGTTGTTGGGTTGAACGGGTTTGGATAGTTGGTGTATAATTTGAATTCATTCGGGATTTCATTTCCTGAAATACTTAATCCTGTCGGATTTATTCGGAAATTCCAGACTAATGACCACTGTCCTGTGCCCGATACGTTCGTTGCATTAACACGCCAGAAATATTTTATGTTTGCTAATAATAATCCAGGACGAACACGAAGAGAATCGCGGTTAACATTGCTGGTATCGAATACCATAGAAGTAAACAGCGAATCGGTTGCAATCTGCACTCTGTAGCTCGATGCAAACTGAACTGCGCTCCAGTCGAGCAGTAAGTTTGGCTGAAGATTAGCTGCATTGTTTAAAGGGCTTACGAGAGAAGGAGCAGCGGGAACCGGAGTTGTTCGTTTATAATAAATCTCATTGTTACCGTCCCGGAAATCATACCACACAACATTAACCTGCGCGCCTGATACTGCTACGGAAGGATTATATGAAAAAGCAGTATTATTCGTCAGGCGTGTATCTATTTCCCATGTTGTGCCACCGTCTGATGAGCGTTTGCAGTAAATCTCATTGTTGCCGTCACGATTATCCATCCAAACAACATTTACTAAAAAACCGGATACTGCGATTGATGGATACCACGAATAACCGGTTTTATTCGTCAGCCTTATATCTGCCCCCCAGTTTGAGCCTCCGTCTGTTGAGCGTTTATAGTATATCTCCTGATTGCCATCACGATCGTCCTGCCATACTACATTAATCTGTGAACCGGAAACAGCAACAGAAGAGAAATTTGATTGAGCAGTGTTATTCGTCAGACGTGTATCTATTCCCCAGGTTATGCCATTGTCTGTAGAGCGCTTGTAGTATATCTCCTGATTTTCCCTATCGTCATGCCATACTACATTAATCTGAGAGCCGTTCACTGCTAAGGATGGACGATATGAAGCGGCAGTATTATTTGTCAGGCGAGTATCCGCTCCCCAGGTTATGCCACCGTCTGTTGAGCGTTTGTAGTAAATCTCATAGTTGAGGTCACGAATGTCTTGCCATACGATATTAACCTGCGAACCTGACACTGCGACGGAAGGTTGGTCCTGATCAAATGCGTTATTCACGATATATAATTTTGCTCCCCATGTTGTGCCGCCGTCTGATGACCTTTTACAGTAAATACCTCTGCTGCCTAATGTATCCTCACTCCAAATAACAACAACCAGCGAGCCGGAAACTGCAACAGAAGGATTGCCTCCCCCAATAGTGGTGTCTGACAGACGTGTATCAGCTCCCCATAACGTGCCGCCGTCTATGGAACGTTTGTAGAAAACCTGATAGATGCCATCACGATTATCGGACCATACTACATGCAAAACACTTCCGTTAGCTGCAATGCACCAGGCATTATTTATAGAAACAGTGGAACTCCCTGCAGCATTCGTCAGCCGGACATCGGGCTCCCACTGGGCGTAAGAATTCTGAATGCTGAATGAAGAACACAGAATGAGAGCAAGAACTAAAGTGTATATATATTTTTTCATAGTGATATAAGTTATTTCAATAATGTTAATCGTTTTGTTTGTGTAAAATCTCCCGAAGTTAGTTTATAGAAATATGTGCCTGATGATAATGCTGAGCCGTCGAATGTTGTTTCGTATGTGCCGGGTGCGAGTTGTTCGTTGACGAGGGTCTGAACTTCCCTTCCCATTAAATCAAATACAGAAATCTTCACATCTCCCAACTTTGCAATTTCAAATTTGAATTTTGAACTGTTATTGAACGGGTTCGGATAGTTCTGGCCCAATGAATACGCTGATGGGATTTCGGTGCCGATGTTTTGAATTTTGATGATTTCTGATAGCAGCCGACGCCAGACAAATCCACTTCCAGAGAAGATATAATTATTTGTTGTTAATAAGGCAGTACAATAAGGACTCGTACCAAATCCCTGATTTTTATTTATCCAATTTGTTCCATTATTGCTTGTGAAAAATACACCATTAGCACTTCCTGCAAATACATTCGTGCCGGAACTCGCAAGTGATACTATTGATAGATTCGTTAATCCATTATTTACAGCTGTCCAGTTTGAGCCATTATTAGTAGATAAATATACCCCTCCTCCATATGTACCTGCAAAAAGGTTACTTTCTGACGCAACTAATGTTCTAATATTTCGATTCATTAATCCAATATTAACTGAATTCCAATTAGCTCCGCTATTTGTTGATAAAAATACACCGCCACCATATAAACCTGCAAAGATATTAGTACCTGAGACTATTATTGAAGTGATAGGTTGATTTGTTAATCCATTAGTTACCTGATTCCAACTTATTCCGTTATTTGTAGATTTGTATATAATACCATCGCCATTCCAAGTACGTGTACCTGCAAAGATGTCGGTTCCTAAAACTGCTAATGAAGTAAAATATTTGTTTCCAAAACCTAAATCAATCCAGTTTAATCCATTGTTTGTTGAGGAATATATATTCCCAGAATAACTTAATGTTCCTTCCCCACCAGTTCCAGCAAATAGATGAATACCGGAAACAGCTAATGCTTTAACATCGTCCAAATTTGAACTCAGAGCAGTTGTCGTAACCCAATTATTTCCGTTATTTGAAGAAAAATGCACTAAATTATCTACATCTCCGGCAAATATATTAATGCCAGAGCTTACAAACGAACATATTTGAATACTATTCTTTGGCGGTCCGTTAATAAGCCAATAACTTCCATTATTTGTTGATAAGAATAATCCATTGGGTGTACAAGCATAAATGTTTATACCTGATACTGTTAGTGATGAAATAGTTTGAGTTGATAAGTTATTATTAATATTACTCCAGTTTGCACCGTTATTCATTGACAAGTAAATACCACCACTATTAGTACCTGCCAATATATTCGTGCCACATACAGCAAGAGCATTAATCTGTTGATCTGGAATACCGTTATTTATTGCTGTCCAGTTTAATCCGTTATTTGATGATAAATATATTCCTGTAGATGTACCCGCAAATATATTTGCTACTGATGCAGCAAGTGATATTACAGGATGATTTGTTAGTTCGTTATTAACTTCATTCCAGTTTATCCCGTCGTTTGTTGAAAAGAAAACGCCTGCGCTTGTGCCAGCGAATATAGATGTTCCTAAAACTGTAAATGCATAAACATTTAAAGAAGTAGGTATTCCATTGATAACTGACCAGTTCGTACCATTGTTTGTTGACAAATATGCACCACCTCCAAAACTTTGGAAACCCGTGCCCGCAATAATGTTAGCTCCAGATACGATAATAGCATTTACATAATTGAATGATGATAAGTTAGACCAGTTTGCACCATTGTTTGTTGATACAAATATTCCGCCGCTTCGTGTACCTGCATAAATACTTGTTCCAGAAACAGTAAGAGAAAAAATAGCTTGATACTGAATTCCGCTACTAGCCCAAACCCAGTTTGTGCCGTAATTAGACGAATAATATATCGCTCCCTCATTTGTGCCCTCAGTAGAAGCTGAATACATATTTGATCCAGATACTGCTAAGCACTTTAAACTTCTCCCAACAGGACTATTAGTCTGCACCCACTGTGCTTGTGAATTCTGAATGTAACATGCAGAATTCAGAAAGAGAGCAAGAGCTATAGTGTAAATAAGTTTTTTCATAGTTATATAATTTTGTTATTTCAATAACGTTAGCTTCTTTGTTTGTGTAAAATTACCTGATGTTAATTTATAGAAATATGTGCCTGATGAAAGTGCTGAACCGTCGAATGTTGTTTCGTATGTGCCTGGTGCAAGTTGTTCGTTTACGAGGGTGGCGACTTCCCTTCCCATTAAATCATAGACCTTAAGGGTGACCATACCCACCCCCCGTCCGCCAGGGCGGACGTACCCCTCCAAGGAGGGGATTTCAAAACGGATTTTCGTTGTCGGGTTGAACGGGTTTGGATAGTTTTGTGATAATGAATACGCGGATGGGATTTCAGTACTGATGTTTTTTATCGCGATTACATCTGATAGCAAGCGGCGCCAAACAGCCTGCCCTGATGTACCAGCAAAGACGTAATTGTTCGCAAGTAATAATGCATTTATACTTGGTACAGAGTTGAATCCCTCATTTTTGCCGACCCAGTTTGTTCCATTATTTCGTGATATGAAAACGCCATTGCTCATTCCTGCAACGAGATTGTTTTCGCTTGATAATAAAGAAAAAACACTTCCGGAACTCAAACCGGTATTATTCCAGGTGTTACCATAAGTTGTTGTCATTTTGACTCCCTGACCTGAACCAAAATTGAGGTTTGTTCCCGCATATATAGTGTTTCCTATTGCAGCATAAGAAGAGGCACTGTACAAAGGTGTTTGGTAAAAGTTTCCACCGTTGTTTGTTGATACCCAAACACCATTTAAAGAAATCGGATAAGTGTACAAGGAAAAAAAGATATTATTTCCGATAATGCCTATAGCACTGACTGATGACATACTTCCACCCCACAATAACGACCAATTGTTTCCGGTATTTACTGAGACATAAAGACCGGAGCTCGTACCGGCATAAAGGGTATTAGCATTTGCAGAAATGGAACTAAAACCACCAGAATAACCAATTGATAATTGTGACCAGGTGTTTCCGTTATCTGTTGATTTAAAGTCATTTGCAAATAATGTGTTTCCTGATACAGCAAGTGATTGTATCCTTGAGTTATTAAAAGCTGTTTGAGTCCAGAAGGCTCCATTATTCGAAGAAATATATACTCCGCAGCCGTCTGTTCCAGCAAACATATTATTTCCAATAGCTGCAAACGAAAGAACTGAGAGTATGCCTAATGTTGTTTGCGTCCAGGTGTTTCCCGTATTAGTTGAAACATACACTCCGCTGTTAGTATTCCCTGCGAATATGGAACTTCCGTTTAAACATAAGGCATTCGTTGTAAATGCATTCAATGAAGTCTGATTCCAGTTTATTCCATTATCCGTTGATTTATACACCCCGCTGCCGGTTGTTCCTGCGAATATATTGTTTCCGTTAACCAAAAGACAAAGGACATTTTTATTGTTGAAGGATGTTTGTGTCCAGGAATACCCATTATTCGTGGAGAATGCTACACCGCTGTAAGAAGGACCTGCGAAAAGAATATTACCACTAACGGCAAGTGAATTTATGCGAACATTATAAAATGCTGGCTGACTCCAGTTGACTCCATTATTTGTCGATAAATAAAACCCCTTATCCGTTCCTGCATAGATATTATTCCCTGATACAGCAAGCGAATAAACAAGTGATATAATTGGAGTTGTTTGTACCCAGTTTGTTCCATTATTTGTGGAGTAATATACACCCCAGCGTAAACCGGCATATATTGTATTTCCGCTGATTGCTAATGAAAAAACCTGAGGGTCACTATTCGAAATAATCTGCAGTACCCAGCTAGCGCCATAATCTGAGGAATAATATAAGTGGTTGCCATCTGTTCCTGCAAAGACATTATTTCCGCTTGCTGCAAGTGAATATACAGACGTATTATTCAATGTTGTTTGCGACCAGTTAGTACCATTGTTTGATGAAACCTGAACTCCGTTGTAAGCTGTTCCGGCATATATGTAATTACCGCTTGATGCAAGTGATCTAACGAAACCGCCATAGATTCCGTTTGTTTGTTCCCATTGCGCATTAGCACTCATTGAGAAAAGTAAAATCAAAAATATAAATGGCTTTTTCATAGTGGTATAATTTTGTTATTTCAATAATGTTAGTTTCTTTGTTTGTGTAAAATTACCGGATGTTAATTTATAGAAATATGTGCCCGATGATAATGCTGAACCGTCGAATGTTGTTTCGTATGTGCCTGGTGCGAGTTGTTCGTTGACGAGGGTGGCGACTTCGCGGCCCATGATGTCGTAAACTTTTAATTGTACGAGATCCCCGCCAAGACCATGCGGGGATGACAAGCTCTTACTATCAACTGACAACTGAAAACGGATAACTGTGGTTGGGTTGAACGGGTTTGGATAATTTTGTGATAATGAGAACGCTGACGGGATTTCTGTGGAAATGTTTTTAATACTGATGACTTCTGAAAGCGGACGGCGCCACAATGAAAAGTGTTGTGTAGCTGCGAAGATATAATTACCTGTAATATAGATCTGGTTAAAGAATGTATTTACAGGAAGCCCGTCATTCTTTTCAATCCAGGAACTGCCGTTATTTGTTGACATAAAGATTCCCAGCCCTTCCACACCTGCGAAGATTTTATTATCGTACAAAAGAAGCGCGGAGACGGTAGAACTATTAATTGAATTTTGTACCCATGTTGTGCCATAGTTAGTTGATGTATAAATACCATGATCCCTTGTACCCGCATAAACATTAGCACCAATAACAGCGAGTGCATAAATAGATTTATTATTCAGGGAAGACCATACCCATGTTGAACCATTGTTTGAAGAAACATAAACACCGCCTGTATCCATAGTTCCTGCATAGACGTAAGAGCCGCTAACAGCAAGAGCTCTAACAGTTTTGTTATTCAAAGAAGATTGAACCCAAGAGACTCCGCCATTGGGAGAGATGAAAACACCACTGTCAAGAATACCTGCGTAGATAGTACTTCCTGAAATAGCCATTGAAATGATTGCGTGATGGTCTAAAGAAGTCTGAATCCAGTTAGTCCCATTATTTACTGTTGTATAAACACCGTTTCCGTTAGAACCTGCAATGACAGTACTTCCTATCACGCCGAGTGTGGGAATATTTCCATAACTGAAATAAGTAGTCTGCGTGAAGTTTGCACCATTATTTGTGGATTTATAAACACAATCTGCACCTGTTGAAGCAAAGACTAAAGTAGAGGTTGAAGTAACGCTCTGTGCATTTATGTTAGGATTGAAACCACTGCATAAAGACCACTGGGCTTGTGAATTCTGAATGCAGAATGCAGAGTTCAGAATGAGAGCAAGTACGAATGTGGAAATTAGTTTTTTCATAGTGATATAGTTTTGTTATTTCAATAATGTTAGTTTCTTTGTTTGTGAAAAACTTCCTGATGTTAGTTTGTAGAAATATGCGCCACTTGGATAATTGCTGCCGTCAAATGTTGTTTCGTATGTGCCCGGTGCGAGTGATTCGTTTACGAGGGTCAGTACTTCGCGGCCGTTGATGTTGTACACCTTGAGAGTGACCATACCCACCCCCCGCTGCGCGGACCCCTCCAGGGAGGGGATTCCGTTTGGGATTCCAAAACGGATAACTGTTGATGGATTGAATGGATTCGGATAGTTTTGTGATAATGAAAACGCTGATGGGATTTCTGTAGAGATTGGAGTGATGCCGATAAACTCTGAGGCGTTTCTGCGAATAACCTGTGCGCCGGTTCCTGC
>JBMOHR010000136.1:0-7460 GCA_049317745.1 Ignavibacteria bacterium | reverse complement strand
TAAGAATCGGAATCAAAAATAAAGGATTCCCATTAATCAAAAACCTCGGCTACGTTTTCGAAATTGGTGCAGGAGTCTGGTAATAATAAGTCTATAAGAACCCCGTAAGAGAGTAAGACAATCTTCCAGATTGTTGCTCTTACCGACTTAATCATAAAGAACCCCTTTTCATTCCTAAAGAGAGTAAGACATCCTTCCATGTTGTTGCACTTAATGTTTAAATCATAAAGTTGCTCTTTCTGTATTATTCTTAAAGAATGTCGTAGACATTCCATATTTGTAGCAAAGAAGTATTCATCACCTCGGAATGCCATAGGTATTCCATATTAGCCCCTCATTTCTCTTAATATGGTAATCATCGAAATTCTTTATACAACAAAAAGCCCGCCATTACAGCGGGCTTTTGATTTATCTCACTTACATCCTCAATTCCTAGCTATTTCACAAGCACCATCCGCTTCACAGTAACAAAATCTCCACTCTGTATCCTATAGAAATATACACCACTTGCAAGAGATGAACCGTTAAAGTCCACCGTGTAATAACCTGCCTGCTTCACCTCATTCACAAGTGTTTTTATCTCCCTCCCGATAATATCATATATCTTTAAAGTTACAAATCCTTGTTTCGGTATTGCAAAGTTTATTTTCGTCGCAGGATTAAATGGATTTGGATAGTTTTGCGATAAAGAATAATTAATTGGTAATGAATTAATTTCCTTAATCGTTTTATTATCGGTTTCTTTTTGTGCCAACAATAATAAATCTTTTCTTATTCTTTCTCTTCTTTGTTCAGCATTCAGACTTCCTGAAATGCTAATATTATTTAATGCTCTGTTTTCAATTGATTTTTCGAAACTATGTTTCCTGTCTATGTCTGCTCGTGTTTTGCTAATATCATTTGATTTTTGCAAATCGAGATTTTCTTTTTGCTTTTTAGTCTCTTTTGCTTTAGAATATACTTTTAAGAGAATATCTTTTATTGGAGTTTTGTTCTCTTGTTTATTAATATTTCCTATTGCTTTAAATGCATTCTTGTTTTCCTTTGCACCACCGCCATTCCCTCCTTGAATTAATCCTTCAACGTCAATATAGCTTAAACTTGCCATTAATCTTTCTGTTTCTGATGAACTATTTCCAGCAATAAATTCATACCCGTCAAGTGCCATCGGATAACTCTTTATTTTTACTTTACACTTTAAAACAAAATCAAACGCAACACTGACAAATTCATCATTGTTTTCGTATTGTTGAATTTTATCTTCAAGATAGTTCTTCAAATTTCCAAATATCACATTTCTAAAACTTTGAGTCCTATTGGTGTCAGATCGAACATAACATTCGTATAAGTTAAAGACTGCGCTTCCAAGATGTTTGCTGTTAGGATATGTATTAATAAGATTTTTAAAATTTATAATTGCGGACGAATAATTCTTCAATTTCTGATTTTTAATTCCGGTTCCATAAAGTGCTGCATCATTACTCGGCGGTGGAATTGTGTTTGATTGAGTAACGAGAACTGTATCGAAAATACCATTACCCATATCAGTTATAATTATATCTACTAACTGATCATCCCAAGCCACACAATCACTAGGAATGCCCTCATATAACATTGGCATTCCCCAAGGTTCGGGCCAGCAATCATTATAAAGTTCATACTTCGGAATATGAGGATTGCCTTGAACATACCAACAATTGCCATGAGAATTATAAAAATATTCACATGTGTGTAAATATCCCTCCAAATGATTTTTAGAATTGTTATCAACAATAAAATTATTTCTGCCTAAATCAGTATAAAAATAACCTGGAATTTGATGAGTTGAAGCATAAATATTTTTTCCGTTAAATGATTCCAAATGATTCTGTCCACCTGACCAATTTAATTGATTATTAGTTTGAACAGGACTTAAATAAAGGAATGATTTAATAAGCGGCTCTAAATTATTATAATCACTCTGAATTGTATTATTTAAAAAATTAATATTGCTATTTGTTAAAACAATGCCATATGTGCCAGGATTTGGATAATAAATACTATTGTTAGAAAAAGATCCAACGGTTTTATTAAACCATATATTATTTATTCCATCAGAGAAATAGTTATTCTTTATATAAATTGATAATAAATCTGTTAATCCTGTAACACTCAGCTGTGAACTTCCATTGTGAAAATCGTTTCCAATTATATCAATGCTATTTGAAAAAGAAGCTGAATTATTATCCTCTTCCGTCGCTACGTTATTTACTATATTAATACCACCTCCCCACATTCCAGGCACAAAAGGTAGCCAAAAATGATTATTAGATATTAATACATTAATTGTTTTGGTCATATAAATTGCACATTGTTTAGGGTCATTAAACGTGTTGTTATCAATCATTAGAGTATTAGAACCATTTCCTAACGAATTAATCGGATTACCAATATCATTAAATATGCAATTTCTTATAAATGATGCTCCAGGTTGTGAAAGTGATATGCCACTATAAAAATCATTTGGGTCGCTGCTGTTAAATTCAGTTCCATTAGCTTCTATTGAAGCCTGATCTTGTATATATAATGTGAAAGACTGTGAAATATTAAAAGATGATAAATATCCTGAAACAAATTTTGCTCCTTGACCTGAAATCAAAATACTATTAGTTAAACCACCATTGACAGTGTACTTTTTCCCGCTGGCTATTGTAAAAACGCTGTTATAAAACTTAAGAGTTTTATCTGTACTAAGATTTGCATTAAAGTTAGTTACTTTTAAATTTAAATATACTTCTTCGGGAGTCTCGTGCCCAACATTTCCCGAGATTGAATGAGCATCAATAGGAAAATCGTGATATGGATACGGAGAAATATCATTTGCATAATCTGTAAAATCACCTTTGTTTGGAGTTTGAGATCCATGCCCTGTTCCCAATTGTTCCCAAACTTTTACTACCTGTTCACCTGCTGAAATTCTTGTGGTTGGATTTCCGCTATTATCTAAATATTTAAAATAAAGAACATCGTTTGGGTCGCAATCAATTACTAATCTATGATAATAATTCTCATTCGGAATATTAACACAATAATTTGCATCCGAAAAATCAACATAACACCAATTTACTACATTATTATTTACTAAAATTTCAACTTTGTATTTTCCATAACCGAGACTAAAGGAACAACCATTTATATTTTCCGTCCTATCAAAATTTGCAACTTTGAAATAATCGTTTGCACCTTGGTCATTTGATAAAACTACATCCTTTCCAAAAATATATTGATTGTTAAAAGGGTCTATCGGATTATAAGATTTAAGAGTATATTCGTAATAGCCACTGAAAACAGCACCAGAAGGATATATTTTAACCGTAATATTATGGCCACCGCTTGTTCCGGTATTATTAACCACCATAAATTCGCCCTGCTGTATATTTTGTGAATATAGTTTTGAAAAAACCATAAAAAATAGAACAAATAAAGCAATTGAAATCTTCATTGAATTTTTCATAATTTATTAATTTTAAAATTTCTAAAAATGTTATTTTATTAAAACTAACTTATTGCTTTTTCTTATGCTCTTATATTCAACTATAAATAAATAAATACCACTGCTTAAAGAATACTGATTTGTGTTGAATAAAAAGCTGTTTACACCTTTTATGCAGAAATGATTTCCCAAATTCAAAACTTCTCTTCCTAATAAATCATAAACTTTGAATTTCACATTTCCGCTTTCAGGAATATAAAACCTAACAGATGTTGAAGGGTTAAAAGGATTAGGATAGTTTTGATATAATTCAAAATTATCATTAATACTTTCAGGTATGTTTGAAATATTCGTTATTAATGGAGCATTAAATAAAGAATCTGTTTTTATGATAAGTATGAAACCTTTAAAGTTTATAGAAGCATTTCCTACCATTATAAACCCGTTATCATTTGTATTTGCAGAGCTTCTTGCTCCAATCAAAGTGTATCCTGGATGTAGAAATGTTTTTGTAAATACAGAGCTATCAGTTATAGACAATTTACTTATTCCAATAGTACTTCCCTGTAAAACAAAACCTGTAATTACAATACTACTATTAAAAACAGAATTAAGAGAATTAACTTGTTGAGGAAAAGAGTAAGTTTTTTGCCATATAATATTGCTTGAAGTATCGATGTAAGAAATTTTATAATAATATCCAATTGTGTCTAATGTTGAACTAAATGCAATAGTACTATTAGTAACTTGAACAGGATAACCGGCACCTCCATTTGATAATAGATACTTAGTCCATACAACATCACCATTACTTCTTAATTTTTTTGCATATCCATAAAGAACATTTGTTGTTCCATATACTGCTGCTCCCAAATAATAACAGCTATCGGGAAACTGTGTTACGCTACCAAAACTTGTATATAAAGAATCTACATAACTTTTTCGCCATTGTACGTTTCCTGCCGAATCGGTTTTTATTAAATATCCAGTAACTGTAAATGATTTATAAGCATCATAAGTGCCGCATAGAGCAAATCCGTTGTCAAGGGTTTTTGTAAAATCATAAAATCTTGGTTGTGATACAGCGGTATCGGGGTAATATTTTCTCCATAAGAAATTTCCATTTTTATCGGTTTTAAGAAGAAAATTGTGACTTGTAAAATCATAACCAAGCATCACAAATCCACTATCTTTAGTCTGAACGAGTTTGATAGGATTAATATTAATAATCGTATCATTTGGATATTTTTGCCATTGCAGATTACCAAGATAGTCAAATTTCATTAGTAACATTTTTTCGTCACCCGCTGAAACCCCCTTTATTCCCAATACCGCATACCCTCCATCGTAGGTTTGAACGACTGAAATTCCATCCATACTTTTAATAGAGTCTCCAATTATTCTTACCCATGTAACTGGCTGGGAATATAAATTAATGGAATTGGCAAATACCACCAAACTTGCAAATACGAAAATCAGAATAATTCTTCTCATAAGTAATGTTAAAACTCTTTTGCCCAAATTTAATAATAAAGTATTCAATTATCCAATTAATATTATATCCCATCGAATTGTATGGGTAATAGCTTATCAATGATTTCATCGCCGAATATCACAGGTCAAAAACAACCGTATATTCATGCGCAGCAAAAAATACCACATACATGGATTTAATCACAAGTGGATATGAATTTCCTAAACGCCTTAATAAAACGGGAACGAAAGGATCCGATTTATTATTAATGCTTGTTATTTATTCATGCAGCTTATTTTATTAAAATCATACGTTTCGTCATCACAAAATCTCCGCTTTGAATCCTATAGAAATAAACACCCGAAGCAAGCGACGAGCCGTTAAAATCAACCGTGTAATAACCAGCCTGTTTCACTTCATTAACAAGTGTTTTTATCTCCCTCCCTATAATATCATATACTTTCAAAGTAACAAATCCTTGTTTTGGCAATGCAAAGTTTATCTTTGTTGCAGGGTTAAACGGATTTGGATAATTCTGCGATAATTTATACGATGTTGGAAGATTATCGTTAAATGTATTACCTTTTCTTATAAGATATTTAGGCTTTATTTTGTTCAATGGTCTGTTTGCCGATGTATAATTCATCAAAGATTGTTCAAACAGCTTTATCTCTATCACTTTCTCAAATAAGTTTATTAGTTCTTTGTTGCTTAATAGTTCTGTGTTAATATTCTGTGGGATCAAAAGTCCTCTGATGTTGTCTATATTCTTTTGCTTTAATTTATACGAATCATTTTTTGAAACATTATTTCCGTTAATTGATTCTCCCTTATCGTTTTTTGTCGTCTTCTTTATTCCGTTATCTTTTGTTCTGGTAGCGTCATTTATTGTGCTCTTTTTGATAATACTTGAAGTATTGCTCTTTACATAATTTGTTGTCAGCATATTATTGATAATATTACTGATTTGTCCGTTTGAATAACTTAAAGGATTATCCCCTCCGCCTGTATTTAATAACGTATCAAGCATAAGGCTGATAGACCTGAGTTTTTCAATATTTGCATAGTAAACTTCATTTGGCAATTGTGAATTATCTATAATACTCTGAAACTCATTAATTGCTTGTGGGTATAAAGTTTGTTCAACATTAGAGCCGATAGAAAGAAATGTTGCATATCTGTTAAAAGCAGTGTCTGTCGTGTATTGATTTGCTGCACCAACCAGATAAGTATTCAGTTCACCAAAACTTAAATTAGATTTTAAATAAGTATTAAACAGTTTTGCAAGAATCACCTGTTTTTTCGAAGCGTTGTTCGTTGTCCCTATATACTGTTTGTATTTATTTGACGCCTGAACATAATTACCTGAATAATCATTGATATTTGCGCTTCCAAAAAGTAAAACGCTTTGCGGCAAATTATCGTTGTTTTCGTTAGCTAATACAGGAAGACATTCATTTGTTGTTTCAGGATCATTTAAATAATCGGAGTAATTAACCGAACCTTCAGGGCTAAACATTCCGTTGTCAGGTGTTCCTCCCCAATAATTGCTTTGTGCATCAAGAGCAGGGTTTAACGCATAATTTATGTTTATCAATGTTCCATAATTAACATCATCATATATAGTGTTAAATCCTTTTATTAAATAAGGCAGACTTCTTTGTGACGATTCTTCATTATTACAAAATACTTCTTCGTATAAGTTATTATAAATCTTGTTATAGCCCGCATTGTACAAACTTTGCGTCTGCGAATATGAAGGCGACAATATTGGGTTTGAATTATTCGTCAAATACATTCCATACCCGTTATTCCATATCTCATTGTTTAAAAAGTAATGCGAAGAATTGTCAAGTAAAACCCCATTGAAGAAATTTGTTGGACTGTTGCAGCCAAAGAATCCGAAACTCTGATAACAGTGAATTCCTGCGTATGGTGCTGCAGTTGGACTCGTTGTGGCATTTATATTATTATTTGTCACAACAGGGTTTGAACAATAAAAAAGCGAAATTCCTGTTGTATTAACGTCACTAAAAGTATTATTGTTGATATTCATAGCAGAAACATTGTTCATTCCTACATTAAACAACTGTGTAGTTGTTCCTGTAAAAGTATTGTCAGATATGTTTCCCGGTGCATCACTTTGATTCATATTATCAAGTTTAATGTCTGCAAATTTGTTGTCCGTGAAGTTCGAATTAATAATATTTACTTTATCCGAGGCTGTGTATCCAATTGTTATTCCGCTCAGTGTATTTTTTATTATTGCGTTGTTAATATAAACATTATTAGCTGAAGAGCAAATAATTCCTTTCCAGTAACCCGTATTTCCTATTCTGTCAAGTGTAACTGTTTTTGGTTCTATTTGACCTTGTCCATTACAATAAATTTCTCCTTCGCAATTTAATCCGTACTCATCGCTAAACTTTAAAGTTAGATTTTGTGTGTTGTCTGATGTAAAATATTTAAATTTTCCAGTATTTTTAATGTTTATATCTCTATTAATATTTAAAT
>JBMOHR010000135.1:0-7475 GCA_049317745.1 Ignavibacteria bacterium | reverse complement strand
TTAGCCGATGACTTACGAACCTTATCGTTTATACTTTTTATTATTTGTGACATATTATAATTTATTTAATAGTTCAGATTCAAGATTTTCAAATTTAGAAGAAAGAATCATTGCTGCGATAACGAATGGCTTATAACTTGCTTCGTGGTATGTATGAATCCTGTATTTTTCGAAGACATCTTTAGAAACTTCACCTTCTTTACAACTGACATCGGTAATATCAGCAGGCAGGCAATGCATATACAAAGCTTCACCGTCCTTTGTTAGCTTCATCTTTGCCTCATCGCATTCCCAGTTCTTATACTTTGCGTTGTTAGCAAGACATTTTTTCTCGAGTTCTTTTAATCCGTCTTTATCGCTATTCTGAAGCAAAGTGGTTCTTTGTTTCATAACCTCAAACGGTGCCCATGATTTCGGATAGACAACGTCGGCATCTTTAAAAGCTTCTTCCATAGAATTAACAACTTTGAAAGAAGGGTTATCGCTTTTTACTTTTGCTTCAAGTTCAGGGATTAAATTATAACCTTCAGGATATGCGAGAGTAACATCCATTCCGAACCTTGTCATTAAAGTAACGATTCCCTGCGGGACAGATAAAGGTTTACCATAACTCGGAGAATACGCCCAGGTCATAGCGAGTTTCTTACCTTTAAGGTTTTCGAAACCACCAAAATAATCCTTGAGTTTTCCAAGGTCGGCGAGAGACTGAGTAGGATGGTCGATGTCACACTGAAGGTTTACGACATTCGGTCTTCTGTGGAGCACTCCTTTTTCAAAACCTTCCTGAACTGCATCAGAAACTTCGCGCATATATTTATTACCTTCACCGAGAAACATATCATCTCTGATACCGATAATTTCAGCGAGGAAGGAAATCATATTTGCAGTCTCTCTGACAGTTTCGCCGTGTGCAATCTGGCTTTTCACTTCATCAAGGTCAGATATACCAAGTCCTGTTGCGTTCACTGCCGAGGCAAAGCTGAAACGTGTTCTGGTAGAATTGTCTCTGAATATAGAAATACCGAGTCCTGAGTCAAAAAGTTTGAATGACTTTCCCTGTTTATGAAACTCTTTGAGTGTTTCCGCAAGTTCGGTTATGTACTTCAGTTCGTCGAGTGTCTTTTCAGTTGTCAGCAGAAAATCTTTTCCGTACAGTTCCTGTTTAATTTTCTTTAGTTCTTCAAGTTTAGTCTTTAATTCCATTTTTAAATAATTTTATTTATAATAAACCGATGCCGCTTCGATGGCATCAACAATTTGCTGGTATCCAGTGCATCTGCAAAGATTACTCTGCAGTGCTTTTCTTATTTGTTCTCTTGTAGGAGAATTGTTTGACAATAATAATGCGTGTGCAGTAAGCACCATTCCCGGAGTGCAGAAGCCACACTGTATAGCTCCATAGTCAATAAATGCCTGCTGTAAAGGATGTAATGTTCCGTCTTCATTTTCCATACCTTCGATAGTAAGGATTTCACAATTTTCTACATCTTTAACAGTTGCATGACAAATGCGCATAGATTTATCGTTGACGAGAATAGCGCATGCACCGCAGGCCCGCATTTCACAAGCATTCTTAACACCTGTCAGATTAAGATATTCACGAAGATAGTCTGTTAATCTAACTTCTTTCAATTCATCGGGAATATTATACACTTTTTTGTTTATGGTCGTCTGCATATAATTTCCTCCTCTCCAAGTTTTACTTTAATAGGGAGTCTGAAATATCTGTTCCCTGTTGCATTATAAATGGCATTAGCAAGAGCGGGTGCCATAAGTTCATTTACGGGTTCACCGATACCTTTTGCACCAGAAGGAGAATTAGGGTCAGGATTCTCAATTAGTATTGCTTTCATTTCAGGCATATCAGTTGCGCGGGGCAATCTGTATGAATTGAAATTATCGTTTATAATTTTACCATCTTTAATCTTAACCTCTTCAAATATTCCATAACCGATACCCATTGCTATACCACCGTAAAACTGTCCGATAGTCATTTCGATGTTTGCGGCCTTACCGCAATCGTGAGCAGCTATGGCATTAAGAAGTTTAAGTTTACCTGTTTTCTTATTTATAGATATTTCAATTGCCTGGCAACCATACGTCCAGGAGAAATAAGCATCACCCTGTCCGTTATGTTCATTCCACGAAACTACAGGAGGTCTGTAAATACCGAGTACGTGAGGATATTCACGTGAACCGAACATTTCCTTTATTACTTCATCAAAAGTCTTTTTATCTTTACCAAAATGAACGATACCGTCTTTGATGTTTACAGCATCAATCTCACAATTATACTTCTTAGAAATAAACTCAGATATTTTAGATTTAAGGTTTTCAACTGCTTTTACAACTGCACCGCCACCGAGCACTGTTCCGCGTGAAGCGACAGTAGTGCCACCGTCGGGAATAGTTGAAGTTGAAGGTCTTCTGTATCTAATCCTGTCGAGACCAACTCCGAGTTCACGTGCAAGAATCATGCATAGCGCACTTTCGGAACCCTGTCCGTTTTCGTGAATACCTGTTTCAAGCAGTACTGAACCATCGGGCTGAATATTTATGATTGCAGAATTGAAATCAACACCTTCTGCACCAAGACTCATACCTCTGTAACTCATAGCGAGACCTACACCGTACAATTCATCTTCATCAGTTTTACCGTACGAACATTTCTTTAGTTTATCTTCAAACGAAAACTCTTTCAGAACAGTATCGAGAGTTTCTTCCATTGCAACTTTATGATTATCGAGTTTCTGACCTGTTATAGTCGTACTTCCCTGTCTTACCATATTTCTTCTTCTGATTTCAATGACTGAGAGATTACATTTCTCTGCAGCCATTTCAATAAAAGACTCAATTACGAAGTTCATCTGCGGCGAGCCAAAACCACGCATTGCACCTGTGAAGACATTATTAGTGTAAACGCCGTAAGTATCACAATGAACATTTTCTACAGTATAAGGGCCACAGCACTGAACAGTCGAGCGCCAGGTCACCCAGGGAGTAACGGAACAGTAGGCACCGCCATCGGCAATGATTTTACATTTCACTGCTTTGATGATTCCATCTTTCGTCAGTCCCATTTTATAATAGACTTTATAAGGATGGCGTTTATAACTTTCCCTTACAGACCATTCTCTTGTGTAAGAACATTTTACGGGTTTACCTGTAATTGCAGCAGCCAGAGCAGTTCTTGCACAGACTATTGCAGCAGTATCATCTTTACCGCCAAAACCGCCGCCCATAGGTGTCCCGATAACTTCTACTTCTGATAAGGCACAACCAAGTGTTGAAGAAACGAATCTTCTTGTGCTGAACGGATGCTGCATACTTCCGTAAACCTCCATAACACCATCATACCTCGGATTACAGATTGCAACTTCAGGTTCCATGTATGAATGTTCAATAAACTGTGTGTGGAATACTTCATCGAGAATTATATCGCATTGCTCAAAACCTTCTTCGACGTTTCCTCTTCTTACGCAATGCTCATTAATAATATTAGAACCGTGTTCTTCGTGAATGAAAGGAGTTTTGGGATCCATTGCAACTTCAGTATCGAGTACCGGAGTTAATTCTTCGACGACGACTTTAACAAGAGGAATTGCTTTAATTGCATTTATGCGTGTATCGGCGACTATCATTGCTACAACATCGCCATTAAAGAATATTTTATCTTTAGCAAAAATCTGATAGTCCTTTATAATCTGTCCGAATGTAAGATTACCTTTGATATCCTTATGAGTTATGACTTTAACTACGCCTTCAGCTTTCTCAGCAGCTGAAGTATCTATACTTTTTATGATTGCATGAACAGAATCAGTATAGACAGGAACTGCATGAAGCATAAACGGAAACTTAATATCGTCAGTATACTTCGCACGACCTGTAACCTTTGCGTAAGCGTCATTCCTCCACGATTTAGGGTTTTCTTTATTCATAAATTACATCAGTTTAAATGTGAATATTTTAAAGGGGCATCAATATCTTTAAGTCCGCTTCCTGTGATTAACAGAACGATTTGTTCTTTCGGGTTTAGTTGCTCTTTTGACTTCTTCAATGCAGCCAATACAGTTGAACAGGACGGTTCTGCGAATATTCCTGTAGCCATTGCGAGTTCGCGTTGTGCAATCATAATTTCATCATCGCTTACAGTAACAGAGAATCCGCCTGATTCTTTAACAGATTTAGCTGCCATGTATGCATTACTCGGAGCAGATACAGAGATTGAATCGGCAACAGTACCCGGATTATCGGCATTCTTATAAATACCTGTCTGAATAAAATTGTGTATAGCATTCGAGCTTTCTGCCTGAACGCAAATAAGTTTCGGCAGTTTACTTATAATACCAGCTTCTTTTAAATCGTAGAATGCTTTGTATATTCCGGAAATAATAACACCGTCGCCAACGGGAACGAGAATTGCGTCAGGAACTTTGAATCCGTTCTGTATAAATATTTCAAGACCTGCTGATTTCTTTCCTTCGATGGTTAATGGATGGTATGCAGTATTTCTGTTAAGACCTTTATTCTTTTCTGTGTATTCAAGTGATAATCTAAATGCATCGTCATAAGTACCTTTTACTTTTCTTACGTCTGCACCATAGATAAACATCTGCAAGAGTTTTGCTTTAGGAGCGGATTCGGGAACAAAGATAATTGCCTTCTTATCTGCTGACGCACAGACTGCTGCGAGTGAACTTGCAGCATTTCCAGTAGAAGCAGTTACGATAGTATCTTCGTTAATCCTGTTAGATTCTGCAACAACGAGGAACGAAGCACGGTCTTTAAAAGAACCACTCGGGTTTAAAGAATCATTCTTAATCCATAGATTATCAAAACCGGTTTGTTTGTTTAACTTCGAAAACTTTAAGAATGGAGTGTTGCCGCATTTGAATTCAGGGAAATATTTTTCTTCGACTGCAGAGAAAAGATTTACGTCGGGATTATCCTTCGTAAACTTCTTTCCTATAAAATCATAATCGAACTTTGCGAGAAGAACGCCTTTTAAAGGTTCGCCCGGTTTATAATCAACCGAACAGTCAGGACAAAGATACTTAACTTCATCTCTTTTAAAAGTCTTACCACAGGATGAACATTCGTAATACATATTTATGGATTATTCATTTTATAAACAAGTCCGGCATAAACTGCGGCACATTCGCTTAAATGTTCAACGGGCGAATTTTCATTAGGCATATGTGCGAGAACTTCATTACCAGGCCCTAAACCTATACAAGGAATGCCGTGCATCCCTGCGATAGCGACACCATTAGTGCTGAACGTCCATTTATCTACTTTCGGTTCGTGCTTTAGTATATTCTTATACGCAAAGACTGCATCTTTAAGGTAAACTGAATCTTCAGGTATTTTCCATGTCGGGAAATACTTTTCTGTCGGATAGACTAAACCCGTAAAAGCTTTTTCTTCATACTTCAGAACTTCAACGTGTGCATCGGGATACCCTGCTATTCTTGCTGCTTCCTTTACTTCGGCAACTGCAGATTCTTTAGTTTCGCCATAAGTTAATCTCCTGTCGAGCTGAATACTTGCTGCATCGGGAACTGCGCACTGTGAAGGTGAAGAGAAAAACACCTGTGTTACGCACACAGAACCTTTGCCGAGAAATTCATCGTAAGCAAGTCTGTCGTTTAAGTTTTCTATCTCGAGTGCTATCCTTGAAATCTTATAGATTGCATTATCGCCTCTTTCGGGAGCTGAGCCGTGGCAGGAGAATCCTTTTATGTTTACCATAATTTCCATTCTTCCTCTGTGTCCGCGGTAAATGTTCATATTAGTAGGTTCAGTGATAACAACCATTTCAGGTTTAATCTTTTCTTCGTTTATGATATACTGCCAGCAAAGACCGTCGCAATCTTCTTCCATAACAGTGCCAGTAAAGTAAATAGTATAATCTTTATTCAGTCCGAGTTCCTTAATCATCTTGCCAGCATAAACCATAGAAGCCATACCGCCTTTCTGGTCAACGGAACCGCGTCCCCATACTTTACCGTCTTCTATTTCAGGAGTGAACGGGTCGAAATCCCAGAGTGACATTTCGCCTGCATATACAGTATCGATATGTGCATCGAAGGCAATAACTTTTTTACCGTTACCTATTCTACCGATTACGTTTCCGAGTCCGTCTATCTTAACTTCATCGAAACCTTCTTTAAGCATCTTTGCTTTAATAAGTTCAATCACATCTTTTTCTTTACCAGAAAAAGAAGGAGTACGTATTAAGTCACATAAGAAATCTGCTGTATCTTTTTCCAGTTCTTTTGCTCTTTTAGATATTTTATCGTACATAATTAAAACCTTTCCCAGAGTTTAACTGTTAACTCCTGTGCTTTTGCTGATGCTTCTTCTTCGTTCACATCAATCTTTAAAATTTTATTTTCCATCAGTACTTTACCGTTTGCAATAGTAGTATCAACTGCTGACTGTGATATACCGAATATAATATGTCCGAGGTAAGTGTTTCCGTCAAGAGGTGTAGGTGCATAGTAATCTATTAATACTATATCTGCTGCTGCGCCTTCTTCGATAGTACCGAGCGGTATGTTCCAGTATTTATTTGCGATGATACGGTTATTGTTTAAGAGTGTGTTTGCAACTTCCATAAATCCGCAGGTAGGATTCTGATTCCTGATATGCTGTGCCCAGAGAGCAACGCGCAACTCTTCAAGCATTTTCACAGTCATAGCATCAGTACCGAGCCCGACGAGGACACCTTTTTCCTGTAACTTAATAATATCTGCGATACCAACTGCATTGTTCAGGTTTGACTGTGGGTTATGAACAACTACTGTACCATTCTTTGCAAGAATATCAATCTCATTATCGTTAACGTGAACGCAGTGTGCGGCAATGCTTTTGTTTCCGAGTATTCCGAACTTATCGAGTCTTTCCACTACGCGCATTCCAAAATTCTTAACGTTATAATCTTCATCGGATTCTGCTTCGGCAACGTGTATGTGAAAACCTGTATTTAAATCATTACCGAGTTGTGATGCTTTTTCAAGAGTCTTATCACCGATGGTAAAAGATGCATGAAGTCCGAATAAACCTTTTAACTGTTCGTCGTTATTCTTCTGACATTGCTTGATGAATTCGGTATTCTCTTCAAGACCCTCTTGTGCAATCTTCTCACCATCTCTGTCAGAAACTTCATAACAAAGAGATGCACGCAGACCTGTTTCTTTTACTGCTTTAGCTATTAAGTTCAAAGAACCCTTTGCAGCAAACGGACTTGCGTGATGGTCTATTAAAGTTGTGGTACCGTGTTTGATTGCACTGATTGCCATAATCAAAGCACTGTAATAGTTAGTATCGGCATCAAGTTTCTTATCGAGTCTCCACCAGAGATTCTCAAGAACTTCATTAAAATTGTTTGATGGACTTGCTTTTCCAAGACCTCTGACGAGAGTGCTGTAGAAATGCATATGTGCGTTTATAAAACCAGGCATCACGACTTT
>JBMOHR010000134.1:0-7494 GCA_049317745.1 Ignavibacteria bacterium | reverse complement strand
CCGCAACCGCTTCCAAGAGCCGAGAAACTTGTTCCATTATATAGAGCAACTCCATTAGCCGAAATTCCACCTATAGATGAAAAAAGTCCTCCGACAACAAGGTTTCCGTTGTACGTTCCCAAAGAATAAACTATTCCGGGTGTACCACTGCCAACCGCACTCCACGTTGTGCCATTCCATTTTGCAAGATGTGGTGCAGATGTTCCACCTGCAGTTGAAAAGAATCCACCTGCGTATAAAGCACCATTGTATGCTGTAAGCGCCATCACCTGCGAACTCATTCCACTTCCCATTGCAGTAAAATTATTTCCGTCGTACTGAACTATATAATTCACTGTGAGATTTTCACACTGAATAAAGTAACCACCTATAATTAACTTATTATTCCAGACTGCAAGAGACTGCACCGTGCTGTTAGTCGTACCACCAAGGTCATTCCATGTCGTACCATCCCACGAGGCAAGATATGGAGTTCCAAGCGCTCCTGCGTCCGAAAAAGACCCACCGACAATCAGTTTATTCTGATAAACCACCATACATACAACTTCACCTGTAACACCTACGCCTAATGCCTGCCACGTTGTTCCGTTCCATTTTAAAATCCCATACCTTCCGCCTGAATATAGTGAGCCGTTATAAACCGCGACACAATCGCCCCAGTCAGGTGAGCCACTCCCAATTGGAGACCAGCTCTGCGAATACACAGCGGTTGCACTTAGGGATATAAATACAATGAGTAAAATTAGTTTTTTCATATTATATAATAAGTTTTTAAATTTTTGAATTAACGCGGAATTAAATGATGATAAAATGATTAATAATGTAATGTTAATAAGGACAACCATATTCCATTAGTAATCGTTCCGTCGAAATGCAAACATTAAGTATTTGTTTGTAAGATTATTACGTGTCCGTACATTTAAAGGGGCCAAAGATAAGTGAAAACTGAGATTATTATCAAAAAATGCTGCTGCACTTTCGCGCAACAGCCTTTTCAGTTCTAAATCAAATTTATTTTAATAATGTTAAGCGCTTTGTTTCTGAATAATCACCAACGCTTAATTTATAGAAATAAACTCCGCTCGGATAGTTTGAACCATCGAATGTTATTTCGTACGTGCCTGGCTGCAGCGATTCATTAACGAGTGTTTGTATTTCGCGGCCCGTTACGTCGTATATTTTTAGAAGAACTGGGTCACCGCCAATACCACGCGGGGATGATCCTCCAAAAAGACGGCGAACCTGCGGCACTGAAAACTTTATCTTTGTAGCCGGATTAAACGGGTTAGGAGAGTTTTGAAACAGATTAAAGTTATCAGGAATCTGATTATTAATATTTACAATCTTCACAGGAGGAATTGAAAAAGTAAAAGTAAGTCCCGACGGAGGGGTTATCCCGGGCGAGAAAGTACATGACGCTGTATTTGTTGTTCCTGCTGTTGTCTGCGACCAGTTTGTAGTTGTTTGCCTGTTAATAAACTCTGCATTTGAAGAACCTCTTAAACCAACCTGGACTGTTCTTATGGACAGTTCATCGTTTGTAGTATAGACAAAGCTTATCTGATTTGACGTTTCATAAAGCTTAATCTGAAAGCATATTTCATCAAACCCATTAAGCCAGAAACCATATTGCCACCATTCAACAGTCAGAATTCGGTTTGGTGCACTTCCTTCAGTTTTATAATAAATACCGTCACCCGCAACGGATGAAGTCAGTTGTGCGGCAAAGGGCGAAATTACATTATTGGCAGAGCCTGTACTTAAAGGGTATATGCTTGTTCCAGGAGTGCCAGGCCCCAAAGATATCCAACCACTGCAGCATAAACCAAACTGTGTGTATGAATTTCCATTATATACAAATGTAAATCCAATTGGCATATTACCAAAAACAGAACTGGTACATCCTCCAGTTATATAGGTACCTGTAGTATGAATACTCGTGTAAGTCCCTGTTGATTGAGAAAATATATATTCGCTTACATTATTATTGTTTGAAAAGCATGGCACAGAATAAAGGATTATTATTACAAAGGACAAAATAGTTTCTCTCATGTTATAAGTCTCCCTAATTTAAATTTCTGAAAAGTAATAAGAAATATACTGGATTAATACAACAAAAACGGCAGTGATTATTGTACCGCAGCCGTTTCTTTGAAAAACCAATATTATTTAATCATTAACATTCTCTTTGTCTCCGTAAAATCACCAGCGCTTAACTTATAAAAGTAAACGCCGCTATTTTGCATCGAGCCGTCAAACTTTGTTTCATACGTTCCCGGTTGCATTCTTTCGTTCACGAGTGTCTGAACCTCGCGACCCATAGCATCATACACAACAATCTTTACATCGCCCACGCGAGGAGCATCAAACATTATCGTCGTCGTCGGATTAAACGGATTCGGATAGTTCTGCTCTAATTTATAGTTAATTTTTATCTCTTCATTATTAATGAAGCTTGGATTGCCGAAAAGTAGTTGATAATTTTGAGCATATTCATAAGAAGTTAGATTGCAGCCTGTAACTGCATCCCAATTAATTGACCAATCCATCATTCCGCCAATATTTGGATAGCCACCGACTTGAATTAAAGTATAAGAACCGGGTTTTGGTCCAACACCCCTTAAATACCTTACCGCTAAAGCTACTACTGAAGTGGTGGTAAAACCACCACCAGCAGCGTTAGGACAAGCTGGTAAACCTATTACCACCTTATTTTGGGGAATGCCCTGAAATTGCCCGCCGGCTGTATTAAACCCAAGAATTAACGCTTCTGACATCGCCAATATAAAATCAGCTGTTGCTTGAGAATAAATATTATTATCCAAACCACGCATAGTTCCTGAATTATATAATTGGACATGAATATAATTCAAATCATTTCTAAAATGATTAATAAGGGGCAGATAGCCACCCCAAATTGAACCGTATGCTATCATACCGCCTTGCACATACGCTGTCTCTGGCGCAAAAGTTAACATCATAACTCTGTTATTGGCATTGTAATAATTTACTTTTATTTGATTGATTGCATAAATAAGATTCAGGCAACCAATTGAAGTTGGATTTTCAATGGTTCCACTGGCTAAAATTCCATCACCATTTTCTATATCTATATCAATCCCATCAAAATTATAAGTATTTAAAATAGCGCCGATGCTATTTATAAATTTATCTCTATTGGTAATATTAGCTAAGTTTATAGATCCTGTGGCACCACCAATGCTAAGCAAAACTTTCTTGTTTTGATTATGTAATGTCTGTATTTGGTTTATAAAAGTTGCCTGAGAGACAAACTCAGGTACAAATGTCATAGTCATATCAGAAGGTGATGTTGGCATAGCAAAAGCCACACAAACTACGGTATAACGTGAATCAATCTGAACTAATTGAATATATGGTGGATTACCACTCCAATTATGCCAATAACCAATTAGTACGGAGGCTTGGGAATTAATAAAAATTCCTATGATTAATAAAACTGCTAATAAGCATTTTTTCATTACCATTTAATTTAAATTCCTATATTCTTTTTCTTTCCATCTTTCAAAAATTCCCGCCGCTCTTTCCCCAGATTGAACGCCGGGAATACTAAATACTATTATTTAATTAACAGTCCGCCAAAAAGACGGCGGATTGACCCAGAGGGTACCCCTGATAAAGTGATTCGCATCACTTTATCATCAACATTCTTTTTGTTTCTGAAAAATCACCGCTAATCAGTTTATAAAAATAAACCCCGCTGGTTAATGCCGCACCATTGAACTTTGCTTCGTACGTTCCTGCCTGCTGCGATTCATTCACCAGGGTTTCCACTTCGCGTCCGAGTGCGTCGAACACAACAAGTTTTACCATTCCGTTTTTCGCCAATGCGTAACGAATGTTAGTAGTCGGATTAAACGGGTTCGGATAGTTTTGAATTAATTCATATTTTGCAGGGGTTTGGTTTAATCCTGTAATGCCTACAGGGTTAACTCTTTCAACAGAGACGTCATCAATAAATATTCCGTCGCCATTCTGGTCCATATGTTTAAACGCAATAAATATTCCCTGACCTGCAAACTGATTCAGGCTTGCTGCATATCTTTGATAAATTGTTGAAGTCGGATATCCGTTACCTTCCGCTATGTATAAAATACGTGTTGTAAAACTTGACATAAGACTGTCTGTTGTTGATACTCTTACTGCAAGCGAATCAGGCGGATGTCCAACGTAAAAAGGTCTCAGCCAGAATACAAGCGAGTCCCCTGTCTGAATATTCCAGCGTGGTGTGATTAACCAGTCTTCACCGACACCTGTTGTTTGCCATGCACAAACTGCTGCCTTTGCACCCGTATGAAACCAATAGCCAACAATCCACTCCACATTTCCCGACACATTAATTCTTTGCCAGTCTGTTGGCGGAAAAGCTGTGCCTTCAAATCCTTCGAAATATGGTTGAGAAAAAGGAACAGGATGTGTCTGTGAATAAGAATTTATTACCGAAACAAAAAGAGTGCAGAAAACCAAAAGTGATATTAACTTCTTCATAATTTAAACCTCCAGAGTTTAGTTGTTGTAATGTAATAAGAATAAATTTATCTTTATACAACAAAAACGGCTGCAGCGTTTCCGCAGCAACCGTTTGTCCTGACCCCTCACTTATTGCTATTCTCAGCAGTATATAGATTTTTTACACTGTCACTTTGTACTTTCCGTCGTGCAATGCATCAAGGTTTCTAATCATAAGGTATGTGTTTGCATCAACGTCTCCAAGTTCTTCTGCCAGTATTGTTTTGCTGTCACCCGGCGAAACCGTCACTCCCGTTGTCGGCAACTCGTCTGCCGTCAGGTGCAAGTACTTGTTAATGAAGTATTGCAGCCCGGAACACACATAACCTCTTTCGACGCATCAATGCTATTTAGCGGAGTGTATTTCTACAGAATGGAAGTCCACCACGGCGGATCTTCGACGGGAGATTTTACGGACGTAAAGACGTTCGTGGTTTTGAAGTGACACATATGGCTGCCGTGATTCCCGCGACAGCCATTTTAAGTTTTTAATCTTTTATGAGACGGACAGATAAACCGCGCTCTTTAACGCCATCGAAAAGGGCTACGTCTGTGTAATTATAAATAAGGAAGCGGTATACTGCCGATGTTTCATTTGCTTCGGATGATGTCCAGAAACAGGCGAACTTGCCGGCGTCGTAGAAGGTGCCGTCTGCATCACGTATTCCACCCGGGAGAGCGCTGAAGCCGCTTGAGTTTGTTGCAAGATTGTTTTCAAGCCAGCCGCTTGTACTTTTAAGTTTATCTCCCGATTTCTTTTCACCGCCGATTTTTTCTACCATTACTGCCCACTCTAAGTCGGTTGCAATGTGCCAGCCTTCGGGAGTGAGTCCGCGTTTATCATTTACTGCATACCAGTTGTAAAGTTTACCGTACGTCTTTCCGTTTGCAGAATTGTTTTCATACCAGCACCATGCACCCGTTTTGAGCTTTGCCCACTTTTCATAATCCTGTACCTGCGGGATTGCGTCACCGTTGCGATAGTGCTCAACGTTAAGGTTTTCGGAAGTCCATTCCTGATTGCCTATGGTAACAGTTTTATAAACATTGCCGTCCTTATCGGTTACCTGAGAAAAAGAATGGTCGGGATGTAAACAGAATATAGCGAGCAAAAAGTTTGCAAACAGAAGTATAGTTTTCATAATAATTATATTTTCGATGAACTAATTAATTTAAAATAATAAATTCTGATAACTGTATTTATCAAGTGTCTGATTAGTAATTACAATTATTTTACCAACAACATTTTCCGAGTGCTTATAAAATCTCCGGCCGCTAACTTGTAATAATAAACTCCGCTGGTTAATGCCGCACCATTGAATATTGTTTCATACGTTCCAGCCTGTTGATATTCGTTCACGAGAGTTTGAATTTCTTTACCGAGAGCATCAAATACAACGAGCTTTACGATGCTCTGTTTCGGAATTGAATATCGAATTACAGCTGTTGGATTAAATGGATTGGGATAATTTTGTGACAACTTATACTTCTCGGGTATATCATTTGAAATATTATTACCCGAAACTAACTGGCTGTATTTAACCGTTGTATAATTCTTACCCTGCCCGGTGTAATCAAGGGGTCCTGTAACGTATATGTTGTCGCTGGGGTCTAGGGCAATGCCATTAACGTGTCCATCCCCAGAGTTGTTTGTGCCACCAAGTTTCTGAACCCATTGCTGAACACCCAACGAATTATACTTAACAGTCGTAAATTCATATTTTGTACCCGTCCAGCTTTTTCCAGAAACAAAAATATTATTATTGTTATCAGATACAACTACAGTTGCCATATCAGTCTGGTTGGCCGTGCCATTATACCTTTGAATCCATTGCTGCGCGCCGGAAGAATTATATTTTACGGTAGCGTAATCAAAATTATCATTGCCGGAGGAAACAGAACTAAATCCGGTAACAATAACATTACCATTTAAATCGACACAAATAGCCCTTGCACCATCATAATAATCATTTACCCCATTATAAAAGGAAACCCATTCCTGTATACCAGAACTGTTGTATTTAATGGTAGTATAATCAGAATTATTAATGTTTCTACAATTACCTGTGATATAAGAATTTCCACTTGAGTCCACTGTAAATGCATAAACTTCATCTAAACTGTTTCCTGGTCCGTCATAACGCATAACCCATTGTTGATTTCCGGAAGAATTATATTTAACAACAGCATAATCAGTGGTTAAATAATTATTCCCGCTATAACTATATCCACCAGTATATATGTTTCCATAATTATCTACTCCAACACCTATTGCAATATCAAGGTCATTACCCGGGCCGTTGTAAGTTCTGGCCCACATCAAAACTCCGCTGCTATCATATTTTACAGTTAGAAAATCAGGACCGGTTCCGTTATCACTCGAATACCCAGCCACATAAACGTTTTCATATATATCGGTTTTAATGCATAGTCCTAAAGATAAATTATTTAATATCCGTTCCCACTCCAGAACCCCTATAGGATTGTATTTAAGAATTATACAGTAAGAATTGTTTACAACACCTGTAATGTATATATTTCCGCTTTCTGTGGTTGTTATAGAATATGCGGCATCCCGAGAGTTACTATTACCGTTATAGGTCCTTTCCCAAATCTGAGTCCCTGAGGAATTATATTTTATTGTAACTATATTGTTTCCTGAACCAATACCAAGATTTTCACCCGATATATATATATTACCATTTACATCTGCAGTAATACAACTAGAATAATCATCGCCGTTCCCTGGTCCGTTGTAATTTGAAACCCATTCCTGATTGTCGACAGTAACAGTTTTATAAACGTTGCCGTCTTTATCAGTTACCTGAGAAAAGGAATTTCCCATAAAGGGTAACAACAAAACCAAGACTACGAATAATAATTTAATTTTCATAATGTTTAATCTTTTATACAACGTATTGACAAACCAAAGTCTCTTGCGTAGTT
>JBMOHR010000133.1:0-7570 GCA_049317745.1 Ignavibacteria bacterium | reverse complement strand
AGTTAAACAATCCTGAATGCTGAACACCAAGAGCGGGATTCTGAAAATCAATCATAAGGGAAATCCTGAAATCATTCTTCAAAGGAAGAGCAACTATGTCAACATGACCGTCATCGGAATGATAATGTACTGTATCTTCTATAACAAAATAATCTCTGTCTGCTTCCTGTTCTACGAACCCGGCTTTATGCAAAGTATGTACGTAATCCTTCGCGCTGCCGTCCATTACAGGGGGTTCATTTGCGTCGAGCTCAACGATGATATTATCTATTTCGCATCCCATTATTGCAGAGAGCACGTGTTCAACTGTATGAATTTCAACCCCATCCTTACCGATAGTTGTTCCGCGAGAAATATCAATCACGTGATCAATATCTGCAGGAATTTCGGGTGAGTTTTCAAGGTCTACTCTCTTGAATTTAACACCATAATTATCAGGAGCAGGTTTAAACGTCATTTTGGATTTATTGCCGGTATGAAGTCCAACACCGGACAAAGAAACACTGTGCTTGATTGTTCTCTGTTTAATTAACATTGTCTTTTATTTATTGTTTTCTTCTAATTTCTTAATTCTGTCTTTCAGTTTTGGAATTTCCTTAAGGTAAACATCATCCTTTAACGCATCCCTCATTGGTTTAGCTCTGTAACCTGTATAAACACCCGGCTGAGTAATTGATTTAGCCACACCAACTGATGCACCAATAATTACATCGTCACAGATTACTAAATGCCCGACAATACCTGCCTGACCCGCAATCATGCAGCGCTTGCCAATCTTTGTAGAGCCTGCTATTCCTGCCTGTGCAGCAATAACGGTGTCCTCACCAATCTCAACGTTGTGAGCTACCTGAATCTGATTATCAAGTTTGACACCTTTGCAGATTAGTGTTTCACCCATCACAGCCCTGTCTATAGAACAGTTGCTGCCAATCTCAACATTATCTTCAATCCTTACGATTCCGTTCTGAGGTATCTTCTTAAAAGAACCATCCTCATTCTTTGCAAAACCGAATCCATCACTTCCGATAACAGTTCCTGAATGTATTATTACATTGTCACCAATTATGCATCCTCTGTAAATGGTTACGTTGCTTTTTATAGTGCAGTTATTCCCGATAGTAACTTTGTCTTCTACAGTAGTATTCGAATAAATTAAAGTATTTTGTCCGATACTGCATTTATTACCTATCTTTACAAAATCATCAATAAGTATATCGTCGCTTAAAACAGTATCTGTTCCAACAGAACTGAATTTTGATATTCCTTTGATTATTTCAGGCTTATCTTCGAAATGCTCCTGAAGTTTAACAAAGCTCAGGTACGGGTCTTTGACACGTAATACAACTACATCACTTCTGTTTTCGGGGATTTCAAAATCTTCAGCAACTATAACGGCACCCGCTTTAGTTGTACTGAAATATTTTGCATAAATAGGGTTTGAAATAAACGTGATGTCAGTTACCACAGCGGTTTCTATCTTACCAATTCCTTTGATTTCTATACCACTATCCCCTTCAACTGTACCGCCTATTATATTTGCAATGTCACTGGTTTTCAATTTTCTTTTCCTTCAACAACCTTCTGTACTTTTAAAGTAACATCATATTTTTCGTTCACGTAAAGCAAAAGTAAGTCACTGTTACGGTCAAAGATATAATCATAATCATCTTTCTTTGCAACTGTTTCTATAGCTTTAAATATTCTGTCCTGGACAGGCTTCATAAATTCTACCTGTTTCTGGAAGTATTCGCCGCCTTCACCAAACTTCTGTACTTTAAAATTTGATACATTAGTTTCGAGATCTTTAATGGTCTTTTCATACTGCTGTTTCAATTGTTCAGAAAGAATCAGCCGCTTCTTCTCAAAGTCTTCTTTGGATCTTTTTAAACTATCCTGCAAATCCGTTAATTGTTTCTGCCATTCCTGTACCAGATTATCAAGCTTCTGCTTGGCATCTTTAGCTTCCTGCATATTATCAACTATCTTTTTAGAGTCTATGTATCCGACTTTTGTTTGTGAACGGGTAACACCTGTCACAAAGAACAGAGCCAGTACAACAAAGGTTATTAAAACCCTGAGAGTTTTTGGTTTCAATGCTTATTAATTAAAATTATAAATTATTTTAATTTATCTAAAACTTTAAACGTAATATCATATTCCTTGTCGCCGTAAATCAGAGTACCGTCAGCTTTATCGAACACAAAATTCACTTTCATTTCTTTAGCAACAGCTTCAATTGCCTTTGTGATTTTTTCCTTGATAGGTTTAAACAATTCATTCTGCTTCTGAACTAATTCTTCCTGAATCTTCTGTCTGTATACAGTTAATGCTTCATCCTGATCCTGCAAGCCTTTTTGAAGTATCTGCATTTCTTCGTTCAGCTTTTTCAAATCTGATTCAGCCTTTATCTGTCCTGATTCTACCATCTTCTGTGCTTCTTCATACCTTGCTTTGAAAGATTCAGCATCAGATTTCAGGACTTTTTCTTTTGCCTGAATTGTATCAATATAAAGTTTTTTCAAACCTTCGAGTTCAGCTAAAACCTTTTGTGACTCAGGTAATTGTTTCAGGATTACCTCGCTGTCTACAAACCCGACTTTAATACCCTGAGCATTTACAACTGAAACAAATGCAATTAGTACAAAAAATAATCCGAATAACTTAACATAAATTGTTTTCAAAAAATATCTCCTTAGATAATTTAATTATTATAAAATACTTTATTTAAAATTTAAAATCCTCTTCCGAACTGGAAGTGGAATAAAAGTTTTGGATCAGTTCCGTCAACAGACCTTCTGTCGAAACCATATCCAAAATCAAAACCAATCAAACCTACTGCGGGTAACATTAACCTTGTTCCAAAACCAACTGAACGCTTCAGGTCAAACGGATCTACTTTTGCAAAGTCTGACCAGACATTTCCAGCTTCTGCAAACACAAGAACAAAAATCGGGAACGGGTCAAGGGATAATGGATATCTTAACTCAAGACCATATTTTAAAGCTACCTTACCTCCGACAAAATTTAAAGAAGAATTTCTCGGACCGATTCCCCTGTCATCATATCCTCTTAATGCGATTGTATTGTATGCTAATCCGTTACCGCCCATATAGAATAATTCTGTTGGTGGTAAATATCTGTCGTTTCCTAACGGATTAACGTAATAGAAATTAAAATTCGAATACAGAACCAGTTTTGTATTCCGTATTAATGGAGTATAAGTCTCCGCAGAGAAAATATTCTTCAGGAACTCAGTATTACCAGGTAAAAACGGTCCGCCGGAAAGTTCTGTTGTGTTTGAGAACTTAGTGCCCGTTACAGGGAATACAGGATCGAATACAGTTGACCTTGTTATTGTCTGTCTCAGACTGAACTGATTTCTTTTACCTGTCTGATAGTAACCACCGCCATCCAGTACGTTTGTTTCCTGGTATTTAACTGCCCAGTCACCTCTGAAAAAGTCATCCGGGAATTTAAACCTTCTGCCGATATTAACTATTCCGCCTGTTTCCTGAACATCATAAGTGTATCGGGTTCTTGAATCAAAGATATTAAAACCAAGCAGTGTAGGAGTGTTTAAGAACCAGGGTTCCTGTAAACCTACTGAGAATGTCCTGTATGTACCTGCTTCACCAAACTGCCATGAAAAATTAAGCGACTGACCACCCCCGCCTGAGAATGGCTCGGTTATGTCAAAATTATTAAACGTTAACCCTAATGCTCCCGTTAAACCAAAAGAACCGCTGTAACCAACTGATGCATTAAACTGATCTGATGAACGTTCTGCAACAATAAATTTTACGTTAACGGTTGAATCATTCGATAAACTAATATCCTGATTTAATTTTTCAGGATTAAAATAGTTTAATGCGTTTAATTGCTGCATACTTCTTTTAACGTTACCACGGTTGAAATATTCACCTGGGATAGTATACAATTCACGTCTTAAAACTTTATCTTTTGTTTTGTCATTTCCTTCAAAACTTATAAGCCCTAATCTATACTGATTATTCTCATTAAACTTAATATGAATATCTACTTTATCCAGATCTATCGGTTTATCTGTTACTTCAGGCTGAAATGCAAGGTATCCGTTATCAAGATAAAGAGAACTTATATCAGATTCCGCTTCATTGCCGTAAAGGTTCTGCTGAAACTTCTTCATATTATAAATATCACCTTTTCTCATGTCGAGACGTGTACGGATTATTGTATCCGTATATATTTTATTACCCTCAAAAGTAATGCTGTTTATCTTGAACTGTCTTCCTTCTCTTATTTTGATGTTTAAGTACACATCTTCTTTGTCGGGAGATAATTTAACTTCTGTGTCAACTATTTCGGCATCTTTATAACCCTTTTCTTTGTAAAACTCAACTAGCAGTTTCTTATCTTCTTCAAGTTTATCTTTATCGTGTCTTGCGCCATCCCAGAATTTCCACCAGATCTTTTCAGAAATATTATCCATTGCTTTCTTCAGGTCATCGGAAGGTATATCTATATTTCCTTCAAATTTAATTTCTCTGACAGTTAATTTATTTCCTTCGTTAATTTTAACTCTTATTCTGGCTTCATTGTTTGCAGAAATCAGTTTGTCAATTTTTACTTCTGCAAGCGCATAACCGTCTTCAGCATAATACTTCGTTAAATTGTATTCAGCATCCTTTAGTTTTTGTTCTGAAACGACTTCACCGTTTGTTAAACCAATCTTCTCATTGACTTCAGAATTAGAAAAATGATCATTTCCGACTATCTCAACTTTCTCAATTCTGGGTAATTCTTCAACTTCGATAACTAGATAAACATCTTTACCGAATTTCTTATCAATGTTCATTGCTATGTTTGAAAATAAAGCAAGTTTCCATAATCTTCTTATTGCTTCCCTTGTTTCATCGGATGGAATTGCTATTTCCATATTCTCTCTTAGTCCTGAATATGCAACTATTGTCCGTGAATCATAAACTTTATTCCCCTTTACAGAAATATTTGCAAGTTTGTAGAGATTATTACCTTCATCCTGTGCGCTCGAAGTATTGTAGAATACTACGAATAAACATAATATTGTTAGAACTAATAATTTAATCTTATTTATCATTTAATAATTTATTTCCTTTTAAGTTGTTCGCTGACAAGACCAAACCGTCTTTCGCGTTTTTGATATTCTTCAATTGCCTTGTATAAATGTTCTCTTCTGAACTGCGGCCAGAACACACTGTCTATGTATATTTCAGAATATGCTAATTGCCATAAAAGAAAATTACTGATTCTGTATTCCCCGCCCGTTCTTATCATTAAGTCAGGGTCAGGAATGTTTTTAGTAACTAAATAATCAGAAAAATTCTTTTCGTTTATATCTTCTATTGAGATAACGTTGTTCTTACAATCTTCATAAATTTTATGTACAGCATTAATGATGTCCCATCTTCCGCTGTAACTCAGAGAAAGATTTAAAGTCATTAACTTATTATCTTTAGTCTTTTCCATCGCATCAACGAGTTCCTGATGAACTCTGCCTGGCAGTTTATCAAGGTTACCTGTGGCTATTAATCTTACATCGTTCTCATGCAGTCTGTCAGTTTCATTTTTTAATGCCTTTATAAGCAACTTCATCAGAACTGTTACTTCGTCTTTCGGTCGCTTCCAGTTTTCAGTTGAGAAAGTGTAAAGAGTTAAAAATTTAACCCCTAATTGCCCGCATGCTTCAACTGTTTCACGTACTGATGTTACTCCCTGTTTATGACCAAATATTCTTGACTCTCCCATTTGTTTAGCCCATCTGCCGTTGCCATCCATAATAATAGCAATATGGCGGGGTATTTCACCACTTTCCTTTAACTTATCCTGTAATAACTTATCTTTTTTATCCGGTGCTATCAATATTGTTTAATATTTTAATTGTTAACCGATTTTCATTGAACTTCGTACTTCTTCCATCGTCTTCTCTGCAATGCTCTTGGCCTTTCTTTCACCCTCAATTAATACTTCTAAAACTCCGTTTTTGTTCTGTTCAAGTATTGCTCTCTTTTCCCGTACGGGTTTTAAAAACTCGCTTATTGAATTTGACACTTTCATCTTGCAGTCAAAACATCCTAATGCACCGGAAGTGCATCCTTCACGAATTTCCTGAGTTCCCTCAGGATTAAACTTCCTGTGATAAGTATAAACCAGACAGATGTCAGGATTTCCCGTATCTCCTTTACGCAGTTTTGCAGGGTCTGTAAATGCTTTTTTCATCTTACCTTTTATTGCTTCTTCATCATCAGAAAGCAATATTGTATTGTCCAGCGATTTGCTCATCTTTGCCTTTCCGTCTAAACCGGCAAGCCTTGCAAACTGAGTAATTTTAGGTTCGGGAATTGGGAAAATTAATTTACCGTCTGCTTTCTTAAAATGTTCGTTGAAGTTACTCGCAATTTGTCTTGTGATTTCAACGTGCGGGACCTGATCTTCACCTACAGGTACTACATCCCCTTTATACAAAAGTATATCAGCTGCCTGCAGAACAGGATATCCAAGATGCCCGTATGCTATCGTCTGTAAATTCAAATCCTTTATTTGCTCTTTTAGTGTAGGATTTTTTTCAAGTCTTGCTTTTGTTATAAGCATTGAGAATATCAGGAACAATTCTGTATGCTCTTTTACTTTAGACTGTCTGAATATCGGTGACCTCTCAGGGTCAATACCTGATGCTATCCAGTCTATTGCCATTTCTATTGAATCCTCGTAAACGTTATCCGTATTCAAACTTGTTGTTAATGTATGATAATCCGCTATTAAATGATAATTCTGATAATCATTCTGTAATGCTACCCAGTTCTCAAGAGCTCCAACATAATGTCCTATGTGCAGTTTACCTGTTGGTCTCATTCCTGACAATATTATTTTCTTATTTCCCGCCATTACTGTCCACTTCTATTTTATAAATTACTTCACCTTCTTTTGTCATACCGTATTTCTCTCTTGCCACCCTTTCTATTTTCTCGTCTGAATTATTTAATGAATCTATTTCTTTTCTGAGTGTATCCTGCTTTTTCTTTTCATCAATTAGTTGCTTTTCAAGTCTTGTCTTTTCACGTTGAAATTTTAAACGCGTAAGCAGACCTTTATCGGCTACAACCGCATAGATTACCACAGATACTAAAATCAGCCCTAATAATGTAAAAAATTTATTGTACTTAATAAACCTTAAAATCTTAACGAAAATACTTTCGCCTTTTTCCTTATTCATACTTCTTTAAAGATGAATGAATAATCTTGTTTATCAATCCGTTAAAATCAAGCCCTGATGCATTTGCCGCCATCGGGACAAGCGATAATTCAGTCATTCCGGGCAGTGTATTCACTTCCAGACAGAACAAATCATCAGATTCAGTCATTAAGAAATCAACACGTGAATAAACTTTGCAGCCAAGTGCTTTGTTCGCAATCAATGCCATCTCCATCGCTTTCTTTGAAACCGCTTCAGGAATCAGCGCAGGACATATGTATTCCGACATCCCTTTTGAGTACTTGTGCTCGTAATCATAAAACCCTTCATTCGGTACTATCTCTATTACAGGATACGCAGTTC
>JBMOHR010000132.1:0-7581 GCA_049317745.1 Ignavibacteria bacterium | reverse complement strand
AAACTTAATAATAATCATGGAATACTTCAAAAATTTTATTAATGGCGAATGGAAAGATTCGAAGAGCGGTAAATACACAGAAAACAGAAACCCTGCTAATAACGAAGATTTGATTGGCTATTTTCCTGCCTCGACCACAGATGACGTGGAAGAAGCAATTAAAGCGGCAAAAGAAGCGCTTAAAAAATGGAGACGTGTACCTGCTCCTAAACGCGGAGACGTGCTAAAAGTAGTAGGCGATATTATGCTCGAAAGAAAAGATGAGATTTCGTTTGAAATGACAAGAGAGATGGGAAAGGTTTTTGCAGAGACAAAGGGCGATACACAGGAAGGTATTGACACTGCATACTATGCTGCATCGGAAGGCAGAAGACTTTTCGGACTGAACGCTCCGAGCGAACTCCCGAATAAGATGAACCTTAGCTTCAGAGTTCCTATCGGCGTTGCGGGTATTATCACTCCGTGGAATTTCCCGATGGCAATTCCTACCTGGAAGATTTTCCCTGCACTCGTTTGTGGTAATACAGTTGTTTTTAAACCTGCGGAACTTACTCCGAAGACTGCTAATACATTCGTGAAGATAGTTGATGAAGCAATGCACATAGTACTCGGAAAAGATTACATCCCAGGCGTTATAAACATCATACACGGAAGCGGAAGAGTTGTCGGTGAAACTATCATAAACAGCAAGGACATTGACCTTATTTCATTCACAGGTTCGACAGCAGTCGGAAAGAGAATCAATGAAGTGGGCGGAAAAGACCTTAAGAGAATATCTCTGGAACTCGGCGGAAAGAATGCACAGATTGTTATGGATGATGCAAACCTTGACCTGGCAATAGATGCAGTTCTCTGGGGAGCATTCGGAACCACAGGACAAAGATGCACTGCAACTTCAAGATTAATATTACACAAAGACATTCACGATAAGTTTTTAGAAATGCTAGTTAAGAGAGTGAATAAACTGAAACTCGGATACGGAAACGACAAGGGAATTGATGTAGGTCCGTGTGTTTGTGAATCACAGAGAGAAACAGTTAACGATTACGTACAGATAGGACTGAAAGAAGACAAGGCAACACTTATCGCAGGCGGTGATTATGCAAAAGACGGCGACCTTGCAAAGGGCTGGTTCTACAAGCCGACTATATTCAAGGATGTAACTCCAAATATGAGAATTGCGAAGGAAGAAATTTTCGGACCAGTGCTTGCAGTGCTGAAATGTTCTTCGCTTGAAGAAGGAATCGAAATACTTAACAATACAGAATACGGACTTTCATCGAGTATATTCACTAACAACGTGAACGATGCGTTTACTGCTGTGAGAGACATTCAGGCAGGTATCACATACATAAACGGTGCAACGATTGGTGCAGAAGCACATATGCCGTTTGGCGGTGTGAAGGCAACAGGCAACGGACACAGAGAAGGCGGCTGGACGGTTTACGATTTCTACACAGAATGGAAAGCTGTTTACATTGACTACTCGGGCAAGTTACAAAGAGCACAGATAGATAATTATTAATATTGTATATTACGGCAGGGGGAAACCTCTGCCGTTTTTTTATAAAATATTGTTAAAACGAAAATGAAGAAATTACTATTACTTGTTCTAATAATATCGGCGTCAACAATAGCTTTTTCACAGCCAATAGATACTCTTTACAAAAAAGGCAATGATGCTATTAAGAGTAATAATTTTGAAACAGCTTTAAGCTATTTCAACATTATTATTAACAAGAATCCTAAAGAAGCGGATGCCTACAACTCGATTGGGTTTATATATCTTATGATGAAGAACTATGATAATGCTATTGAGAATTTTAACAAAGCAATAGAGTTAAACACGAATTACGAAAGAGCATACAGCAACAGAGGGGCAACGTATCTTTTAATGAATGATGTAGAAAATGCCTATAAGGATTTAAACAAAGCGCTTTCTCTTGACCCGAAAGATTTGATTGCACTGAATTCACTGGGTACGTTGTATGGTTATTTAAGCAAAATAAACGAGGCGATAGAAATATTTAACCGTGCGGAAGAGATTGACCCGATGAAGGTTGATACATACTGGAACCGAGGGGCTTTGTACATGAACCTTGATAAGTATGAGGAAGCACTGGTTGACGCGAATAAGGCGATAAATGCAAATCCGTCGATTGCTAAAAGTTATTATTTCAGAGGGACCTTATACAAGTACCTGAAGAGTTACGATAAATCGATGGAGGATTACAAAAAAGCGCTTGACCTGGATTCTTCAGACGGAGAAATATACATAAGAAGAGGAATACTTTACCTTGCTATGGGCGAGTATAAAAAAGCTGTTGATGATATGGAATATGGTTTAAAGCTAAAGCCCGAATTAAAAGAAGATAAAACAGTTTCAGATTATTTAAAGGAAGCGAAAGAAAAACTAAAATAATATTACGCAAATGAAAAGACTGATAATTTTATTATTGGCTTTAGGGTTTGTGTTGGGGTGCGGTAAAAAGAAAGAAGAAGTAACAGTAACAAAAACAGATGCACCGGTAAGTCAGAACAAGGGTAAAACTACCGACAGCATTGGAGTAAAAACAGAAACAACGGCTGAGGAGGAAGAAGAAAGTAAGACTCCTCCTGATGAAAACAGAGGAAGCGGAAACAGGAATACTCAGGAGTACGTAAACCTTAAGACATCTGAGACATCATCGAAGATAGGTTCGAATGCTTTGGTGACGGGTTATGTGGCAGATGTGGTAATAAGGGAAAGAGTGGCGTACCTGAATTTCGACGGGAAGTATCCGAAGAATACGTTTACAGCCGTAATCTTTCCCGATAAGTTTGAACTGTTCGGAGACCTGATGAGTTATAAGAATAAGACGGTTGAGGTGAAAGGCAAGATAGGACAGTACAGCGGAAAGCCGCAGATAATTTTAAACAACAAGAATCAAATCAGAGTAATGAAATAATGGCAGTAAAAAGCGGATATGTGTCAATAGTAGGGCGGCCAAATGCGGGTAAGTCAACGCTGATGAATGCATTTCTGGACTTCAAGCTTTCTGCGGTGAGCAGGAAGGTTCAGACAACACGCAACAAAATACAGGGAATACTAACGGGAAATGACCATCAGATAATTTTCGTTGATACACCCGGTGTGCTTGAACCGAAGTACGAAATGCAGCAGTATATGAAGAAGGAAATCAAGACTTCCTTCAAAGATACTGACCTTGTGCTGTACCTGATTGACGGTGCGAACATTGTGATGAAGGATTTGCAGAAGATTGAGAAAGATTATAAAAAGGATTTTGACAGGCAGAAGAGAATCATTGTATTAAACAAATGCGACAGGCTTTCGGAAGAACAGATATCCGATAAGATTGCTACACTGAAACAGGAACTTGGAGTAAAAGATATAATCACAGTATCTGCAGTTACAAAACTCAACCTCGATATTCTTAAGAACGTAATAATTGAAAACCTTCCTGAAGGAGATTTCTATTATGACAATGATACGCTGACCGATAAACCCGAGAAGTTCTTTGTGTCGGAAATTATAAGAGAAAAGATACTTGAACTGTACGAAGAGGAAATTCCTTACAGTGTACACGTAGAAGTGAGAGAGTTCAAAGTAAGAGATGAAGGCCAGAAGGATTACATTAATGCGGACATAATACTTGAACGCGAAACACAGAAAATTATAGTACTCGGCAAACGCGGAGAGATGATTAAGAAACTCGGAGAGCTGGCAAGAGTTGATATAGAGGCATTCGTTGGAAAAGAGGTTTATCTGAAATTGTTTGTGAAGGTGCGGAAAGACTGGAGAAAAGATCATAGGTTCCTGAAGAATATATTTTAACATTTTGGAATAGGTTCACAGAGAGCACGGAGGATTCACAGAGTCCACAGAGAAAGAATGTTTTAGGCAAAGAGCAGACACGAATTAACACTAATTAACACGAAGTGGTGAAAGAGAAAAGTGGAGAAGACTATATCAGGCAAAGAACTGACACGAAAGTAGGTTCACAGAGTCCACAGAGAAAGAATGTTTTAGGCAAAGAGCAGACACGAATTAACACTAATTAACACGAAGTGGTGAAAGAGAAAAGTGGAGAAGACTATATCAGGCAAAGAACTGACACGAAAGTAGGTTCACAGAGACCACAGAGAAAGAATATATTAGGCAAAGAGCAGACACGAATAACACAAATTGACACGAATAGAAACAGGGTTAAGAATTTTATAACCTAAGACTTATCATTCATATTAATACCATTCAGTATTTAAGTAAGACACCTCAGATATTTAATTAAAACTTAGAACGGGTTTATTCTGTATGTTCTGAGTTCTGACGTTAAGATTGCTTTATAGCCAAGGTCGTTAGCAAATATTCTTTGTTTAACGTAATCATCGACAGAAGTGTAAGTAAGGTACTTGCTTACCTGCCAGGAATATTCGTTACCGTCTATTATGCCGCCTGCCATGGATTTCGGATTTTTAAGATTCCTGTCCCTTGTAACTACATAAAAATCACCTACGGGTGCAAAGCTGTGAAAGTGTGCTACGTATATACCCGTTCCCGAACCCCAGTCCCACGAAAATATTGTGTTGTTTGAGACGCCCCAGTACTTATCCTGCGGAGCATCGAGCTTCGGAGCGGTTTCAGTCGGAATATTCAGAGTAGCACCCGGGTATGAGTATGTATAATTAACAAAACTTCCGTTATTCTTTAATGCACCACGACCTTCAATTTTTAACCTGTATCCGTATGGTAATGTCTGTGGTACGATAATCTTTGATGATACAATATCACCTTCAGTAACATTAAAAGTTAACTCTGCATTTCTGTGCTGTGAAAGAAAATCACCATAGACGGAAAAACTTTTTGCGTCGTATGCAAATGCAGGAGGATAGATTATGACGTTAGATGTACCTGGTTTGTTGCCGATAGACATTGAATCGAGAATAACAGTTTGGGGATAACCTTCTTTAATAATAGTTATAGGATACTCGGAATATTTCTCGTATGATGTCGGAGTCTTTTCAAGGTAAACGATTCTTCCGTTTAACCTCGTAAGGTATGCAGGAAAATTAATGTTCAGTACTTTAGTTCTTTCGCCGGAAGAGACTGTAACATCTTCGCAACTGTAGACATCTTCGCTTAAGAATTTTATTATTGCACTTCTGCCGCTTGATAAAGGCGGAAATTCAATTTTTACGAATTCACTGTTTATGTTTCGGGAAGAATTTAATCCGAAGAAAATAAGTTCGGGCGATGAAGTATTTAAGTTTTTGTAAAGCACTCCCGTTGAAACCGATAAGTCATACAGGAAAATGTCATAGTTGTTATTGTCAGTACTGACAGAAAACGTCCCGTCTTTATTGGTTTTTGATAACATACCTCCTGTAACGGTAACCGTTATGTTTGGAACAGGAAAATATCTTTCGTCCAGTACTTTGCCGACGATTTCAAATGAAAACGCTCTGGCACTTACAAGAATCAATACTACCAGGATAATTTTTTTCATACTCATATAATTTATGCTTCTGATAATCTTTTAATTTCATCTCTTAATTCTGCTGCTCTTTCGAATTCAAGGTCTTTAGCTGAGTTAATCATTTCCTTGCGCAACTGTTCAACAAGTTCTTTTCTTTGCTCTTTATTAATCTTTTTGAAAAACGGTTCTGTTATTATAGACAATGATGTTTTTTCTTTGCTTTTCCCCTTACCCGCATCATACTTCCCTCTCGAGTCAGCAACGATGGTAGAAGACATAATTTCCTCGTACGTCTTATATATAGTCTTTGGCTCGATATTATGTGCCACGTTGTATTCAGCCTGAATCTTACGCCTCCTTGCCGTTTCGTCGATAACTTTACGCATAGATTCGGTTACTTTATCTGCATACATAATCACGAGTCCGTTTACGTTTCTTGCTGTTCTGCCTGCGGTCTGGAGAAGAGATTTCTCTGAACGCAGAAATCCTTCCTTATCGGCATCGAGTATTGCAACGAGAGAAACTTCGGGCAGGTCGAGTCCTTCACGAAGTAGATTTACTCCGATAAGAACATCAAAATTACCAAGCCTTAAACCTCTCAGGATTTCCACTCTGTCGAGTGAGTCCACTTCAGAGTGCATATACTTAACTCTTATGCCGATTCCAAGAAGATAGTCAGTTAAATCCTCACTCATTCTTTTTGTTAGAGTAGTAACAAGAACACGTTCACCTTTTTTACCTCTTATTCTTATTTCATTTATTAAATCATCAATCTGATTTTTAACAGGTCTGACCTGAATTTCAGGGTCGAGCAAACCCGTCGGGCGGATAACCTGTTCAACTATAGAGCCTCCGCTTCTTGTCAGTTCATATTCGGATGGAGTTGCACTTACGAATATTACCTGATTAGTTGCTGTTTCCCATTCTTCAAAAGTCATTGGACGGTTATCAAGAGCAGAAGGAAGTCTGAACCCGTGTTCCACGAGTGTTTTCTTACGCATTCTGTCACCGTTGTACATTCCTTTTATCTGAGGAACAGAAACGTGTGATTCATCAACGACTAAAAGAAAGTCTTTCGGGAAATAATCAAAAAGACAGGACGGTCGTGTGCCAGGTGCCCGTCTGTCGAGATGACGTGAATAGTTTTCAATACCCGTGCAGTAACCTACTTCTTTAATCATTTCAATATCAAAGTTTGTTCTTTGTTCGATTCGCTGAGCTTCAATAAGTTTATCCTGTTTCTGGAAATACTGAACCTGATCGAACATTTCTTTTCTTATATCGACGATTGCATCTTCAATTTTCTCGGGAGTAGTGACGAAGTATTTTGCGGGATAGATTGAAACGCTGTCGTCTACGCCGATAGCTCTTCCTGTTAACCTTTCAATGTAACTTATTCTTTCTATTTCATTGTCAAACATTTCAACGCGGATTCCCTTTTCATCTTCGTAGGCGGGAACAACTTCGACAGTATCACCGCGAACACGGAAGTTACCTCTTTTAAAATCAGTATCGTTTCTTACGTAGTGAATATCAACAAGTTTTCTGAGTAAATCCTTTCTTGAAATCTTCATTCCTTTTTTAAGAACGAGCACCTGTTCGGCATACTCTTCGGGAGCGCCAATACCATATATACAACTTACAGATGAAACTATAATAATATCTTTTCTTCCTTCCATTAAGGATGCCGTAGCTCTGAGTCTCAGTCTGTCAATTTCCTCATTAATAGATAAATCCTTTGCGATGTAAGTATCGGTTGAAGGAAGGTACGCTTCGGGCTGATAATAATCATAATAGGAAATAAAAAACTCTACGCGGTTTTCGGGAAAGAAGTTTTTGAATTCTCCGAATAACTGGGCGGCGAGAGTTTTATTGTGGGACATAATAAGAACGGGTTTGCCGATATTCTGAATAACGTTAGATACGGAAAAAGTTTTACCGGAGCCTGTAACCCCAAGGAATACCTGGCTTTTCTCGTTTCTTAAAATTCCGTTAGTTAATTCTTCTATAGCCTTCGGCTGATCGCCGGTAGGTTTATAGGTTGACTGAAGATTAAAATTCATTTATTAAGATAATCTTTTGCAAGATTATTTTCAGGGTCTAAACT
>JBMOHR010000131.1:0-7747 GCA_049317745.1 Ignavibacteria bacterium | reverse complement strand
CCGCGATTGAAAATCCGTTTTATCCGCATCCCAATTACTAACTGAGATGGAACGCGGATGAAAAGAACGAAACGCGGATGAAAAGAGATTTTTCAGGGTTAAAGATTAAAGAGACATATTTTGATGTTTTATAATTAGAAAAAGAACAGCGGTAATCCGCGATTGAAAATCCGTTTTATCCGCGTTCCATTCCTTTCTTTGCCATTTTGTCCACGTTTTCACTCGTAACTGTATAATTGCTATTTCCCCTCACAATCATTCCTTTTTGACTTGACATTTAAATCACGTTTTACTATATTATCTTACATCGGCTTACTCCGATTTTACTGCTCTAAGTGAATAAAGTAATTCTTTATTTTCTCTTAAGTACCTGTCTTAACAATATATTCCACACTTATACACCCGTCTCACACCCGTTATACACCCGTTATTCACCCGTAACACATAGCTCTCGGTACTATTTGAGTAGAATCTCTCTAATATTGCAGTTATATTCATATATTCCCATTCTAAGGAAATCATTGTTTCTAAGAATAAAACAACTGGTATTATGGCAAGAATTGTCAAAAGTTTTCTCGGAACTCCAAGCGGAAAGCACGGAGATATCGTTTACAAACGCGTAAATAAGAATACTTTTTCCTATAAAGCATCTCAGGCATATAAGGAAACTAATTCGGATGCTGTTTTCAAAAATAGGGATGTATTTAAATCAGCTACTAAGTTTTCTATCTTCCTTAACAGGTCAGATCTTTTAAAGAAAATATGGAAGCGTTCTAAAGTGCAGGGTAAATCCACAAGAATGCAGATATTCAAATTTAATCACGTTAATATTAAACTTTATGGGATTAATTCCGGCTGTCACATCGTTCCTGATAATATCCACCTTCGCAATCCGGGAGTTGCTCTGAATGAAGATTCTCTTACTATAAAATTCACTGCCTATGACAACAGAACAGGGTTCGATTTAAAGTATGAAAAGTTTTCTCCCCCTTTTGTCTTTGTAGCTGTGATTTATATGAAAGACCCTGTAAAAGCCGAGGCTGAACATAAAGAAGTGTATGCTATTCTGGAAGAAACCCTTGTATCAGAAGAACTCAGTCGGGATAAGGAAATCCATTTCACTTTTGACACTGATGAAAAATCATTTAATGTTATCAATGATTATAATACCGTGATTGTATTTCCTGCAGTCGTTTCAATCGATAATTATAACCTGCCTTTGAAATGGGCTGAGTGCGGCGGAATCTACATTAAAGGTAAACATCCTGAAGTAATTCTTGCAAAGAAACAATTACCTCTCGAAACACCCGGTAAGAAATTCAAAATAGAATATAAATGACGATATACAATCCTTCCCCGCTGTGCCTCTTCAACTCCGGGATTGTTGTTATAAATATCTAAAATATATCTCGTAGAGATTTTATATCTGTTGCTTTATAAGAGACAATCCTTCTTCTAAAGGTCATCCGCGTTCCAATCTTATAAAGGTCATCCGCGTTCCATTCTTATAAAGGTCATCCGCGTGCCATTGCTCAACATCACCGAATATGCTTTGCTATTGTCTCTTCCAGTAATTGGATATCGAATATATTTATTATTGTATCGTTGAATCCTGATTCTTTTGCTTTCTTTGCATGATCGGTTAATGCAAAAGTTACCTTTGCTATTATCACAATGTCTTTATTATATTCACGGATTTTCTTCGCTGCTTCATACCCGTCCATCAGAGGCATTCTTATATCCATTATAACCACATCGATGTCAGGATTGCTGCGGCATATTTCCACTGCTTCCACACCTGATTCCGCAGTGAACATTTCTTTACTCATGTTGTATAATTCTCTTGAAAGTAATTTTGCAGATACCCTGTCGTCCTCGGCTATTAATATTTTCAGGTTACCTAACTTTCCTTCATTATTCTTTTCCGGTTTCAGACTTTCCGTAGTCGGGATTTCCTCGCAGGATGGTAAACTGACTCTAAATGTTGAGCCTTTCCCTTCCTTACTATCTACTGTAAGTATTCCTTCATTCTTTTCTATGAATTCCCTGCAGATTAACAAACCGAGACCTGTACTGGATTCCCCGTCAGTTCCTTTACGGCTGGTTTTTGCATCAATGCGGAAAAGGTCATGAATCATTTCCTTATTCATTCCTATACCTGTATCGGTAACAGATACTTCAATCAGTTTGTCCGTCGTATTCCTTGCTGATACAGCAATGCTCCCGCCTTTTTTAGTATACTTCACTGCGTTTGATAATAAATTCCGCAGAACAGTTTCCAGCATATATTTGTCTGCAAAGACTGTCATACCTTCCGGAACGTCAGTACTTATTTCTATCTCTTTTATAGTGGCCTGGTCTTTAATAAGCCTGATATTATCGTGTATAATATTATGTATTGAAAGTTCATTTGGGTTTACTATAGTTAATCCTCTGTTCATTTGCGACCATTCCAGTAAATTTTCAAGGAACCTGTAAAGATTATTTGCAGATTCTTTCATCATTACAGCAAGTTTCTGAATTTCCTCAATACTCATAGTAGTAAGTTCAGATACAAATACATCTGTTAATCCCAGGAACCCGTTGAATGGACCGCGGAGGTCGTGTGCAATGATTGAAAAGAACATGTCTTTTTCTGAATTGAGTTCAAGCAGTTCTTTGTTCTTCTGCTTAATTTGTTCTAATGCTTCTTTTCGTTCAGTTACATCTGTGTCCGTTCCCCTGCATCCCATTAATTTTCCATCTGAAAATAATGTTGGAAGTGCGTTTGTTGAAACCCAAACGACTTTTCCCTCTTTGTTCTCTAAAGGGTTTATATGTCCGCGGACTAATTTTTTCTGCATTAAAAATCCAAATACTTCTGACTTAAATGTTTCCCTGCCTTCTTCTGGATGTAAATCGTAGAAATGTTTTTTACCGATTATCTCTTCGGGATTATAGCCAAGTACTGTCCTGCATACATCGCTGATATAAGTGTAAAGTCCGTTTGCATCAATCTCCCACGTTATCACCCTGCTGTGTTCTGCAAGAGTTTCGAACCTCTCTTCACTTTCTTTTAACTTTGTTTCTGCTTCTTTTCTTTCGGTGATATCCCTGCTGATGCCAAGAATACCGATGATTTCTCCAGTTCCATCCCGATAAGGTTTCTTAATCGTTTCAAATAGTGACTTTCTATCTTTAATCGTAATCCATTCTTCATATCTGTGAGGTGCTGCCTGCTCCATCGTTTTTAAGTCATCTGCCCTTAAAGCATCAGCGATCTTTTTATCAAAGAAGTCATGATCGGCTTTACCAATAAATTTACTCTTCGGCATACCCATCAGTAGTTCAAATGCAGGGTTGGCGGCAATGTAGGCACCTTCCTTATCCTTAAAAAATACTACATCAGGAATTGAGTCTATCAAAGAAGTAATCAAAGCAGATTGACGTTTAATTTCTTGTTCTGTTTCTTTCTGTTCAGTGATATCCTCTTTTAATGCCAGATATTTTATGATGGTTCCTTCCTCATTTTTAACAGGTGAGATTACAGCAGACTCATAGTATAGTTTACCATTTTTCTTTTTATTACAAAACTCTCCACGCCATACTTTACCCGACAGAATGGTATCCCATAACTTTTTGTAATCCTCTTTTGATTTGTTTCCCGATTTCAGCATTCTGTGGTTTCTGCCTGCTGCTTCTTCGAAGGTGTATCCTGTGACTTCTGTGAACATCGGGTTAACAAACTCTATATTGCCTTCAATATCTGTTATAACAGTTGTAACAGTGCTTTGTTCTATTGCAGTTGAGAGAGTACGGATTAAGGTATCATCATTCCGCTTTTTCTCATCTGCACGCTTGTGTTCGATGATATGTCCCAGACGTTCTGCAAGAGCATTTATTAGATTACGTTCTTCCTTAAGAAACGGCCCCTCATCCTCTTTCTTCATCTTCTTCATGTATAATACATCCATACTTCCGATAATATTTCCGTTCACAATGACAGGTGCAGATTGCTTCCATTTCGTCGGAGCAAAGTTTTCCGAACAGTAGGCAACACCATCAACCACTATCCTTGAGCAGATAAATTCAGGATGCTGCCAGGCGTTTATCAGTATATACAATACCTTCCTGAACAGACTTTCCATACTTAATTCTGTACCTTCTGCTAACTGTGACAGAGCATACAATGCCTGCAGTTCTTTATTCCGTCCCCTGAGGTGATGTTCAACTTTAGTGAGATTCTCATTGGCGATTAGCAGTTCGTCAGCACGTTTTTTCGTCTCTTCGTTCTGTAACTCAAGTTCTATCTTATGAACCTCCAACTCATGAATAAGTTTAAGTACATCTGCTTCCGAGTGAACAGGATTTATGCCTTTGGATTTCTTTTTAACAGGTTCTATTGCTTTTTTGCGCAATGATTCTGCGTGCGGTTTAACCGGTTCCTTTTTCTTCATAAACACAAGTACTTAAATTATAAAAATACATAATAATTTGTACCTATGAACGACACTTCCCGTCCATACAGACACAAATCAAACCCTATATTCCTTTTACCATACTTGTGCAGTCTATTTTTCCCTATTGATAAGACTGTTTTGAAACAACAATATATATTTAAGTATTATATATTGTGACCCGATAAGCGAATAATATATTATTTATTTTTCAAATAATAAAGGAAAATAGTCTGATTAGTAGAATGGGATACGGATGGAAAGCAATTATACAGTTACGAGTGAAAATCCGCCGCGGCGGACAAAATGGCAAGAAAAGATAAAAGAAAAAATGGCACACTGATAAGAACTGAAAGACGCTGATTCTCACTGATTGTTTTTTAGGGTTAAAGATTAAAGAGAGAGTAAGGAGTATGAAGTAAGAAGTAGGGACGAGATTAGAGAAACAAAAAGATATATTTCATATATAGAACAAAGGGAATCCGCGTTTCGCTCTTTTCATCCGCGTGCCAATCTTTTCATCCGCGTGCCAATCTCTGGCTATCAACGGACAACTCTCTTAATTCGTGTTTCTTCGTGCTAATTCGTGTCTGCTCTTTTCATCCGCGTTTCGCTCTTTTCATCCGCGTGCCAATCTTTTTATCCGCGATTGGAAATCCGCTTCATCCGCGTGCCAATCTTTTCATCCGCGATTGGAAATCTCCCGCTCCCCTACGATGTAAAGGCTATGCTTATTGTGCTTCCCTGTTCATTATTGTTTTCGATAAAGAAGAGTCCGTCATAGATGCTGATAATTTTCTTTGAGATTGCCAGTCCAAGTCCGGAGCCTTGCTGTTCATTTATCTGACGACCGAACTGCACGAATGCATCAATCTTTTCGGCGCTTCCTTCAGGAAAACCAATGCCGTTGTCGGCGAACTGTATTTCATTGAAACCGTTCTGAACGGATGAACTTATCGTAACCTTTGTGTCAGGGTTTGAAAACTTAAAAGCATTGTCGGTAATTTCGCTTATAACAGTTTTGAATTCTTCCACCCCCATGTTAAATGTTAATTTCTCCAGTTTCAGGACAAGGTACTTTTCTCTGGAATATTTTGCCGCAATATCCTGTGCAATCTGAGTTATGATTTCGGAAGATTCTTTTATGGCGGTTTTATTAAAATCGGATTTGCTCTTTGCAGTAACCTGAATGTAAATAAGGTATTTCCTGATGAGTGATAATAATCGTTTTCCGCTTACGTTAATATCTTTACCCATTTCCTGTAATTCTTCAATGCTAAGGCTTCTTGCACCGTCTTTAATAAATTCGCTGTAACCTATTATACCGTTTAAAGGTGTCAGCAATTCGTGCGGAATGTTTGATATGATATTCTGACGCAATTCCTTCATATCTTTTTCTGAACTCTGCAGAATGTCTGTAGATTTATCCAGTCTTGCCCTGATAGTCTGAAACAGTTCTTTTATAGTAAATGGTTTTGTGAGATAGTCATCAGCACCTGACTCCATTCCTTTTCTTATATCATCTCTGTCTGTTAAGGCAGTCATGAAAATAAACGGTATTAATTTTGTTGAATCAGTCTGCTTTAATGCCTTCAGGACCTGATTACCATTGAGACCCGGTATCATAATGTCGCACAGAATAATGTCCGGTTTTTGTGTCACGGCAAGTTCAATGCCTACACGCCCGTTATCTGTCTGTATAACATCAAAACCTTCAAAAGCCAGGTTCTCGGAAATCTCTTCCCTTAATTCTTTCTTATCCTCAATTATAAGTATTCTTTGCATAAAATGTTTATTACTTAATCATTAATTATATTTATTTTAGGAATTCTCACTGTAAAAGTAGTCCCTTTTCCTTCGGTACTCTTAAATGTAATATCTCCGCCAAGAAGTTTCAGCGATTCTTTAATAATGTTGAGACCAAGCCCGTTTCCCTGTATAAGTTTGGCATTGCTTCCGCGGTAAAATGCCGTAAACATTAATTTCTGGTCGGCCTGCGGTATTCCGATTCCTTTGTCAGATACGGATAATAGCATTTCAGATTCTGTCTGTTTCAGTTTTACGATAATCGCAGTCTTTTCAGGAGAATATTTTATCGCATTGTTCACAACATTATTGATAACCTGATTTATTAATCTTTTGTCGAGTTTAATCACCAGTGAACTGAACGGACATTCAAAAGTAATTTTATCCGTGAGATGGGTATTAAACCCATCGATTGCTTTTTTGAATAAAGCCACAATGTCTATGTCTTCAGGATAAAACTCTATTTTCCCTTGCTGAATTCTTGAGAGGTCCATAACTTCATTCACAAGGTCTGTCATATGAAGTGCCTGTTCTTTGATTCTCTGAAGTCTTGTCTGAATCTGTTCTTCGTCAAGTTTTTTCCAGTAAGATAAAAGAGCATCGCTGCCGAGCAGAATGGAAGACAAAGGTGTTCTGAATTCGTGAGAAGTAGTAGAAACAAAGCGCGATTTCATATCGTTAAGTTCTTTTTCTTTCTCAATGTTATTCCTGAGGGATTCTTCGAGTTTCTTTATTTCGGTAATGTCGGTATGAGTTCCGATAACCCTGAGCGGTTTGCCTTTCTCAAGCCACTCCACAACCTTACCGCGGTCGAGAATCCATTTATAATTTCCGTTCCTGGATCTCAGTCTGTGCTCATTCAGGTATATTTCTGTTTCACCCCTGTAATGTTTTTCAAGGTCTTCCAGACATTTTTCTTTATCATCAGGATGAATTCTGTTAATCCAGTCATCGGTATTATTATTCCATTTATTATCATATCCCAGCATCTTTTTCAATTGCGGAGAATAAAAAACAGTATTCGTTCTTGCATCCCAGTCCCAGACACCGTCACCCGAACCTTCCAGGGCAAACTGCCAGCGCTCTTCGCTCTGTCGTAATGCATTTTCCATTTCCTTTCGGTGAGTTATGTCAATCTTAATGGCAATGAAGTTGACTATATTGCCATTATGGTCTAAAACAGGTGTGATAGTTTCCTCTTCATAAAAATGGCTTCCGTCCTTGCGTTTGTTTATTATCTCACCCCGCCATACTTTCCCCGAAAGAATTGTACGCCATAGTTCATCAAATACCTCAGTCCCCTGTTTATCAGATTTTATTATGTTTGTATTCTGTCCAACAGCTTCTTCCCGTGTAAATCCTGTTAATTTTGTGAATGCAGGGTTTACCCATTCAATGATCGCATTCTTATCCGTGATAACAACTGCCAGAGCAAAGGATTCAAAAGCGGCACTCTGCATCTTAAGACGTACTTCTATCCTCTTTCTATCAGTTATATCCTCGAA
>JBMOHR010000130.1:0-7788 GCA_049317745.1 Ignavibacteria bacterium | reverse complement strand
GGAAAGGAAACTAAAGATTCACTTCTGAACGCAATTTATGAGAATTTTGACTCTGCTTACAACAAAGGACTGCTTGTTTACGATGTTCAGTTAATTTATGATAATCTTGGTGCTGATAATTCTACAGTTAAATCTGCATTTAACGGCAGCAGTAAATCTGCAGCAGTGGATTATATCCTGGCAAATTCTATGACAACCTCAAAGGACGGCGCTTACAAACTTGCCAAAATGTCGGAGTCAGATTTGAGGGCAAGCAGCGACCCGATAGTAAAATTCCTGATAGATTCAAAAGCCAGACTCGATGATCTTATCGCAAAGAGAAAAGAAATTGAAGCTAGAATCGATGTTAATTCACAAATGCTGGGTCAGGTTCTATACGAAATATATAATACTTCAATTCCGCCCGATGCAACTTTAACTCTCAGAATTTCAGACGGAACAATCAAAACTTACAGCTATAATGGAACAATAGCACCGCCAAATACTACATTCTACGGACTTTACGACAGATACTTCTCTCATGGAAAGAAATTTCCTTGGAATTTACCGGATAGATGGGTTAATAAATCTGCAGATTTTAAACTGGAAACTCCGTATAACTTAATTACCACAAACGATATTATCGGTGGGAACTCGGGAAGTGCATTAATAAACACTAATGCTGAAGTTGTCGGGCTCGTTTTTGACGGTAACATTGAAAGTTTACCCGGCAGATATATTTACACTACTGAATCGAACAGAACAGTTGCAGTCGATTCAAGAGGGCTTCTCGAAGCTATCAAAAATATATACAAAGCGAAAAGATTATCGTACGAGATGGAAAACGGAAAGATTCTAAAATAGACACAAAATATAATATTTGGAGTAAAAATAATTCGTTTGAATATTATTAATAAATGTTTTAAATTATTATAAATTATTTATTCATTAACTAATTTCTTAGAATTATGGAAAATTTATCCGCTGTTGACATAATTAAAACCTTCTCAAGGGTTGACCACAGAAACTTCAGAAAATTCTTAACCTTTAACCAGTTACGCAATACCGGAAAACTTTATCGTATCTATAAAACCATTACGAGAAATGTTAAGAAAAAGTACGATGAAGAATTGCTTCAGACACAGATGAAGTTTGCCGCAAGCCCAGAAGGTAATGCGAATACAGCCAGACAGAATATTGCAATGCTTGGAAAAGTTCTGGCAGAGTTTCTGGCCGTTAAGAAGTTTGAAGACGATATGTTCCTGCACGATACTTTTACCGCTCAGCAACTGATGCACAGAAATTTAAAAGATCAGTTGAAAAAGCATATTGATAATATGGAAAAGAAACTGAATGATAAAGATGCGGTTGATGTCAGTAATGCTAATGAAGATTACTGGATTAACATACATAAATACAATTATTTCAGAAAGTTTGTTCCTTTAGAAAAGGAAAAAACTCTTGAAGAAGAACAGAGTGTGCTTGAAACTCTGTCTCTTAACTTTCTGTCCTATTTCCTCCTTGAAACAATGAGTTACTACAATAATCTGATTATACAATCAGAAAACGTAAAGTATGCTTATGAAAAGAATAAATTATTTAAACTCGTCAATCTGCTTGATTTCGATAAACTTCTGAAATTACTCGAAGGCTCTAAATACCATTTCATAGTATCGCTTTATTATCAGGCAACTAAATTAGTGACTGAAAAACAACCCGAAGAATATTATAAGTACAAGAAAACCGTATTGAGCAATGTTGATAAGTTCAGTCAGGAAGAAAGAAGTTACCATTTTACAAACCTTCTGAACTACTGTACTTATCAATTGAATATTGCTTCTGCTAAGAATGAATTTTTTGAGGAAATGGTAGAAATACAGAAAACCATTCTGCTCAATAAATACTATATCTCAAAGACTAATGATAAACTTACTCACGAAATGTTCTGGAGTGTCGTGACCGGATTAATTAGAAACGGTAAGAAAAATGATGCTCTTAGCGTTATTAATGATTATAAAGATGAATTACCTGAATATCTCATTGACAGCATGTACAATATGGGGCTTGCTTATCTTGCCAATATTGAAGGCAGGTCAAAGGATTCTATTAATTACCTGATAAGAGTTCAGCTGGAATTCCTTCCTTACAAACTGGACTTTAACCTGATGATGATTATGAATTTTTATGAACTTCAGTACAAGATTGAAGCAATCCAGACTATTGAAATTCACGAGAAAACGCTCGAGCTGAATTGCGCAGGTAATGAATTTCTTATGGAAAAACATTCTAATTTCGCAAAGTCTCTCAAACACCTTCTTTATAAATTTCAGAAAATTGATGAATTAAAGACAGGGCTTGCTGACCTTAGGAAAGTAAAGAACGTAATCTCAAAAGACTGGTTAATTTCTATGTATGAATTACAGATAGAAACAGTAAAGAAAAGAGGTTATGTTTCTCCAATCAGACTTGGAATTGCTGATTAATCTTAAATTATAATAAAATGAATTTAAAGACCCTGTTTTATTCAAATCAGGGTCTTTTCGTATAAAAGCACTAAACTTATTCATGTACATAATATAGTCAAATTTCCACTTTCTGAAATTTTATATTATTCAATAGTATAATATTATTTTTAGATGTATCTTTGCTTTTTAAAAACCTATAAAACTACAATAGTTAAAACATAAAGGACTTTATGCAGGAGATTTTAAATCAGTTAAAAGAGTTATCGAATAATTTATATTGGACCTGGAATAACGATTTCTACGAAATAATGGAGGAAATTAACAAGGATTACTGGAAATGGTCGTCCAAAAATCCGGTTAAGTTTCTTAATGCTATCGATAAGGAATATCTCTTCGATGTGATTGAGAAACGCAATTTAAGATTCAGAATTCATAATCTCTACAGGGATTACAGAAAATATATCACTTCCAAAGAAACTTACTTCGAGCAAAAATATTATAAAACAGATAAACCGGAGATTTGTTACCTTTCCGCTGAATACGGACTCGCTAAAAGTCTGAGGTTCTATTCAGGCGGGCTTGGAACACTCTCAGGCGACCATCTTAAGTCGGCTTCGGATTTAGGTATTCCTCTCGTTGCAGTCGGGCTTGCTTATTCTTACGGCTATTTCAGACAGGTTATTACTGACGATAACCGCCAGTCAGAACTCTATGAACTGAGCGACTTCGATTCGATGCCTATGAGACTCGTGCTCGATGAAGAATACAGACCTGTGAAAATCACAATCGATTTACCGGGAAGAAAACTCTATGCTCAGATATGGCAGCTGAATGTCGGACGTATTAAACTCTATATGCTCGATACATTCGTTTCTGAAAATAATGTAGATGATAAACGTGTAACGGATATTCTTTACGGCGGTGAAGCCGAAAAGAGAATATTGCAGGAAATACTACTTGGTATCGGCGGTATGAAAGTTCTGGAAGTTCTCGGTATCGAAGCAAAGGCATTCCATATTAATGAAGGACATTCTGCTTTCCTTACTTTCGAAAGAATTAAGAATACGATGAAGAAACATAACATCGGATTTAAGGAAGCAAAAGACCTTTGCTACTATTCAAACATATTTACAACTCATACTCCCGTTCCTGCTGGTATCGATATATTCCCGAGATGGATGTTCGAAAAGTATTTCGGCGCTTATGCAGTCGAAGACTTAAAGATTGATTTCAACAGGCTGTTCGAAGAAGGTAATAACCTCTACGGACAGTCGATGGGTGATAATTTTAATATGGCATACCTTGCCATCAATAATTCTAACTTCATAAACGGAGTCAGCAAACTTCACGGTCAGATTTCCCGCAAGATGTGGGCATTGCCCGATACCCGCTCACAGATTGACTCTATTACTAACGGAGTTCATACAAAGACGTATCTTTCCGGTGTCTCGGAAAAAGTCTACAGAAAGCATTTTGGCAATGACTGGATTGATGTTGATAACATCTGGAAGAAGATATCTGAATTGCCCGATGAATCGCTCTGGTCTCTTAGAAACAAGAACAGAAAGAAACTCGTCGAATTCGTTCGCGAAAGAGTGATTGATAAAGTAAGGGTTCATCACGAAAGTGAAGAAAAGATTGCCGAAGCACAGAACCTTCTCGACGATACCGCTTTAACAATCGGCTTTGCAAGAAGGTTTGCTACGTACAAACGCGGAACTCTCGTAATGCGTGATCTTGAGAGACTGCAGAAAATACTCGAAGATAAAAAACGTAAAGTTCAGTTTATTTTCTCGGGTAAGGCACATCCGAAAGACGACGGCGGTAAGAATTTCATTCACGAGATTCTGAAATTTGCCAACAGTAACGGATTTAAGAATAATGTTATATTCATCGATAATTATGATATGGACGTTGCGAAGAGACTCGTCAGCGGCTGCGATGTTTGGCTTAATAATCCGCGTAAACCTCTCGAAGCATCAGGTACAAGCGGTATGAAGGTAATAGCAAACGGCGGTCTGAACCTTTCTATCCTCGACGGATGGTGGGTTGAAGGTTATAAGAAGAATACAGGATGGGAAATCGTAAGTCCTGAAAATTATGATAATGCTTCAGACGAAGAAGTGAATGAGTTCGAAAGCAAGTCGCTCTACGATACTCTTGAAAACGAAATTATTCCTATGTTCTACGAGAGAGATGAAAAAGATATTCCTGTTAAATGGGTGAATATGATGCGTGGCTCTATTTCAGTCCTGACTCCTGAGTTTAATACAGGCAGAATGGTAAAAGAATATCACGAGAAGTTTTATTCTAAGGTAAGATAGTTGAATTAGTAATCTACTTTAATCTTATTATATAATTTATATGGAAAAGATATTAGTTATCGGGTCAGCAGGCCAGATTGGCTCTGAACTGACTCTTGCATTAAGAAAGAATTACGGTGAGGAAAATGTTTTTGCTACAGATATAAAGCAGGCACCTAAAGACGTAGTCGAAGGCGGTCCGTTTCAGATTCTCGATGTGATGAATGAAAAGAATTTAATTCATTTCGTTATCCGCAATAAAATCACCCAGGTTTATCATCTTGCAGCAGTGCTTTCGGGTAATGCTGAAAAACTTCCCCTTCAGGCATGGGATATTAATATGCGCAGTGTTCTTAACGTTCTCGATCTTGGAAGGGAAATCGGCTTAAAGAAAATCTTCTGGCCGAGTTCTATCGCAGTCTTCGGACCGACAACTCCAAGAATTAACACTCCTCAGTTAACTGTTATGGAACCTTCCACCGTTTACGGAATCTCCAAACAGGCAGGGGAAAGATGGTGCGAGTATTATCACAATAAGTACGGACTCGACGTAAGAAGTATCCGTTACCCGGGTCTTATCAGCTATAAAACTGAAGCAGGCGGCGGTACTACAGATTATGCAGTTGAGATATTCTTCGATGCAGTTAAAGACAAGAAGTATGAGTGTTTCCTTAAAGAAGATGCAAGTCTTCCGATGATGTTTATGCCCGATGCTATCGAATCTACAATCAAACTTATGGAAGCCGACGCAGATAAATTAACTATCCGTTCAAGTTATAACCTTGGCGGTATCAGTTTCAATCCTGCTGAAATAGCAGCTGAAGTGAAAAAGCATATTCCTGATTTTAAGATGACGTACAAACCTGATTTCAGACAGAAGATTGCTGAATCCTGGCCTGCAAGTATCGATGACAGTGTCGCACGCAAAGACTGGGACTGTAAGTATGAATATGATTTAGCAAAGATGACTAAGGTTATGCTCGAAGAAGTTGGCAAGAAATTAAAGAAGTAGTTTTAATCAAGGCCGCAGAATAACGACTGCGGCCTTTTTAATACGTATGAATTTTCTCGAGAAAATACCGCTTCATAGAAAAGGACTGGTTTATATTGCCTTCACTGCATTCCTCTGGAGTTCAAGCGGACTGTTTATTAAAATACTTACTCTTAACGCTTATCAGATTTCTTTCTATCGTTCTTTAATCGCAGCCGTAACTCTTCTGATTATTTCATACGGAAAACATAAGACAGTAAAGTTTGAGTTTGATAAACTTACTGTACTGGCATCTCTGTTCTATGCAGGGATATTAATCTTCTTCGTCATTGCCAATAAACTGACAACTTCTGCAAACGCAATCTTTCTGCAGTTCACTGCACCAATCTATCTTCTTTTCCTCGAACCGTTTTTCCTGAAAACTAAATTTCGCAGAAAAGATTTAATCACAATCATAATCTGCATAAGCGGAATGGCTTTGTTCTTTATGGGGCGACTCGAAATCGGAAATATTTACGGAAACCTGATTGCAATCGCAGCAGGTATCTGTTTTGCAATGTTCTCACTCTTCGTAAAATGGAAGAAGACACTCGGAAATGAGAACACAATCATCAGTATTATCTACGGAAACATACTCGTTGGAATTATCTGCTTTCCTTTAATCTTTAACGATATCGTTATTTCCTCCACGCAATTCTATGTTCTGCTTTATATGGGAGTTGTTCAAATTGGTATAAGCTATTTCATCTTTAATATCGGAATTAAATACGTCTCTGCCACTGAGTCTATGATTATAGGAATGCTCGAAGCAATCTTTAATCCTGTCTGGGTTTTCTTCGGAGTCGGTGAAGTCCCGGCAACTACTGCTGTAATCGGCGGCATCATTATCTTTGCTGCAATCTTAATACATAATTTCCTGCCGCTAAAGAAAACCTGATTCCATAATTTTTGCTGTTTTTCTTTCAATCCTTTGCTTACAATATTCACTTTCAAAAGGTGTTATCATGCTGAATAGGAACTTTAATATGTTCATAGAATGTTTTGCTTGTAATTACAAACTATTGAAAAAACATATTATGATAAAAGTAGCAACAATTATTAGAAACAAGATTTTTTCAACCCTTGGTCGCAATTTTATCCTAATTATTCTATCCCTTTTCACTTTTTCGGGTTCTTTAAAAGCCGATTGGGTTCCTTCAGGACTCTTTGGTTACTTCATTCGGACGATTACGGTTTCAGGTTCAAACATTTATGTCGGTACAAGTGGAGACGGTATTTATCGTTCTACTGATAACGGAACAAGCTGGACATCAATAAATGCAGGTCTAACGAGTCTGTACGTTTATGCGTTTACAGTCTCAGGTTCGAATCTGTTTGCTGGTACTGAAGGTGATGGTGTGTTTATCTCTTCAAACAACGGCGCAAGCTGGTCACCTGTAAATTCAGGATTAACTAATCCATTTATTTTTGCACTCACTACCTCAGGAACCGACATCTTTGCAGGTGCTGATGGAAATGGTGTATATCGATCTACTAACAATGGAGCAAGCTGGACTTTAGTAAGCAGCGGGTTAACTAATACTCGTATTAATACACTTGCAGTTTCAGGTACAAATCTGTTCGCAGGAACCTTCGGTGGTAACGGAGTTTATCGTTCTACTAATAACGGAACAAGCTGGACTTCTGCAGGCTCGGGCTTAACAAACTTTGATGTCTGGAATCTGGCAGTATCAGGCTCAAATCTTTATGCAGGTACTGGCGGGGGAGTTTTTCTTTCCACCAATAACGGCGCAAGCTGGACTTCTGCAAGTTCAGGTCTTACAAGTATGTACATTCATTCTATAGCTTTTTCAGGTAATAATATTTTTGCAGGTGCTGATGACGTTGGGGTTTTTCGTTCTTCTAACGGAGGTGCAAACTGGTCTGATATGAGTGCGGGTTTAACAAACCCTGTTATATTTTCAGTAGCGGTTTCAGGTAATTTTCTTTTTGCAGGAAGCAATGGAGACGGTGTCTGGAAGCGTCCTCTTTCGGAAATGATTCTAACTTC
>JBMOHR010000129.1:0-7815 GCA_049317745.1 Ignavibacteria bacterium | reverse complement strand
GGCGGAAGCAGTGGTGGGTTCAAGAGCGGTGGCAGCGGTGGTGGTGGATTCAAAAGCGGCGGCGGTTACAAAAGCGGAGGCAGTTATAAAAGCAACGACGGAGCAGGCAACTTTAAAAGCGGCGGAAACAAACCTAACGGCAACAAGGAAGTTAACGGAAACCGTGAAGGTGGCAACGAAGGCAGCAGCATAGCTTATTTAAATAAATATAATTCTAATTCGGACTAAAATATAAAAAGTGTCAGACCTGCAAAGGTCTGACACTTTCGTTTATACTTTAATCTTCCAGCGTCGAAATATTCCCAGGGTCTTGTCCGAGCGCTTTAGCTTTCAGTAATCTTCTCATAATCTTTCCGCTTCGTGTCTTTGGTAGTGAATCTACAAACTCAACATTCTCAGGTCTTGCAATAGGTCCGACTTCGTGTCCGACGTGCTTTATCAGTTCCTCTCTCAATTCTTCTGACTTTTCCACACCTGCTTTTAAAATCACATAAGTATAAATTGCATTTCCCTTAACTTCGTGCGGAAGTCCTATTGCTGCAGCTTCAGCGACTGAATGATGGCTAACGAGTGCGCTCTCGATTTCTGCAGTTCCGAGTCTGTAACCCGATACCTTCAGAACATCATCCGTTCTTCCTATTATCCAGAAATATCCGTCTTCATCGCGCCTTGCGGAATCCCCTGTCAGGTACATACCTCCGTACTTCTTCCAGTATTTCTCAACGTATGCTTCAGGAGAATTATAAATCGTCCTCATCATCGAAGGCCACGGTGTCTTTATAACAAGGAATCCTTCTTCATTATCAGCAACAGGCTTTCCCTCCTCATCAAGCACATCCATTTTTATTCCAAAGAAAGGTCTCGTCCCCGAACCCGGCTTCAGAGGAACAACAGGCGTCGGCGTAATCATAAACGCACCCGTCTCCGTCTGCCACCACGTATCCATAATCGGACAGCGTCCCTTACCAATCACGTTATAATACCATTTCCATGCCTCAGGGTTTATCGGTTCTCCGACTGAACCAAGAAGTCTCAGTGAACTTAAATCGTGTCTGTTCGGCCACGCATCTCCAAACCTCATCAGTCCGCGAATCGCAGTAGGAGCTGTGTACAAAATTGTTACGCCATACTTTTCAATCAACTGCCACCATCTGTTCGGGAAGGGATAATTCGGTGCACCTTCATACATAAATTGTGTTGCACCATTTAGCAGCGGACCATATACAATATAACTATGCCCTGTCACCCAGCCAGGGTCAGCAGCACACCAGTATCTGTCTTCATCCTGAATATCAAAAACATACTTAAAAGTCGTATAAGTCTGAACCATATAACCGCCATGTGTATGCAAAATGGCTTTAGGTTTACCAGTAGTCCCGGAAGTATAAAGCAAAAACAGCGGATGCTCGGCATCAACCTTTTCTGCTTCATTCTTTGAATTAATAATAGGAAGTGAAACCAGTTCGTGATACCAGATATCACGTCCGTATTCCATATTAACAGCCTCACCCGTTCTCTTTATCACCAGCACGCTCTCGACACTTGCAGCTCTTAATAAAGCTTCATCGGCAATAGCCTTCAGCGGAACAATTTTCCCTCTCTGATAAGCACCATCGGCAGTAACCAGAACTTTTGAGTGACTATCTTCTAATCTTTCGTGCAATGCCTCAACAGAGAATCCTCCATAAACTACAGAATGAATCGCACCAATCCTCGCACATGCAAGCATCGCAATCAGCAGTTCCGGAACACGCCCAAGATAAAGCGTTACCCTGTCTCCCTTTGTTACACCCAAGCTCTTCAGAACATTCGAAAACTTCGATACCTCCCTGTGTAAAGCAAAATATGAAAACACTCTGCTCTCACCTTTCTCGCCTTCCCAGATAAGAGCAACCTTATTCTTCCTGTGAGTCTTCAAATGCACATCCAGACAATTGTAGGCAATGTTTGTAGTACCCCCCGTGAACCATTTATAGAAAGGCTTAAACGAATCATCAAGAACTTTATCCCACTTCGAAAACCATTTCAGTTCCTTTGCTTCTTTATCCCAGAAACCTTCAAGGTCTTTGCTTGCAAAATCATTTAATTTATTCCAGTCCTTCACTCTCGAATTTTTCAAGACTTCTTTTGAAGGATAAAATACTTCACCCGATAATTCTTTCATAAAATTATAATTTAAATTTATTGATAACCCGAATGTTTAAAACAAACCCTCAATATTATTACTTTCAGAACAATTAATCCATTGAAAAATTTATACATCAATATTATTATAGTAAATGGAAAGAATAGAATACATAATAGCGGTCCTTATACTTATAACGATTACAGCCCTGCCATTGCAATCCTGTTACAAGAAACAACCATTTGCAAAGACCAGCATAAAAGATTCGGTTGGTAATTCTGTTAAAACAAGGTTCAAAACTCCGGAAGGTTATACACGTATAACACCCGAAAGGAATTCATTTGCCGAATATCTGCAAAACCTCCCACTAAAAGCTATAGCTACAAAGGCATTAAACTACGACGGCACTGAAAAACGTCCTGATGATGTTTATGATGCAGTAGTTGATATAGATGTTGGAGATAAAGACCTGCAGCAATGCGCGGATGCCATAATGCGTTTAAGGGCAGAATATTTGTATGGAGAAAAGAGATTTGATGAAATAAAGTTCAACTTCACGAACGGCTTCACAGCACAATACTCAAAGTGGAGAGACGGATACAGAATCTCAGTAAAAGGAAACAACGTAAACTGGGTAAAGAAATCTGAGCCGAATGATTCATATTCCGAATTCCGCAGATACTTAGATTTTGTGTTTATGTATGCGGGTACATTATCTCTTGAAAAGGAATTAACCCCAATTGATATAAACGATATTGAGATTGGATCGGTATTCATAAAAGGCGGTTCACCGGGACACGCAGTAATCGTGGTTGACCTTGCAGAGAATAAAAGCACGGGTGATAAAGTATTTCTGACAGCACAGAGTTATATGCCTGCTCAGGACATACAAATACTTAAGAATTTTGGGAACAGCAAACTTTCACCCTGGTATTCAGTAAATTTCGATGATAAACTCGAAACTCCAGAATGGACATTTAAGAAATCACAGTTAAGAGAATTTTAAACATAATATTATGGATAAGAGAATAAAAGACTTCAGCACAGGACTTTCAATAACGATGTTTTTTGCTTTTCTGTTCGGATACATATTTTTTCAGAACAGCATATTTGTTCCTAATCTGACAACTTTCAGCATCACGATAGCTGCCATTACAGGTTCTATATTCTTCTGGACGATGGTGACTTACGATTTAAAGGTGGCGGTACTAACGCAGCTCTTTCTGCTTATTGCACTATTCGTTATATTTAAGAACAGTATGAACGTACATTTCATAATACTGGAGTCATTAGTATTCCTATCCATCACTGCATCAATATACGTCAACTACATATTCTTCGCACCAAGGATAAAGCAGGTATTTCTGCCATTTACATTACCTGTTTTAATAATAGTATTTTCTGCGATTGCACTTACTATAAACTACACATACATAATTATCACTACTTCCAGAGTTAATGATTTAAATCTGCTGCTTAAAGTAATTGTAATCGAAATAGTTCAGAACGAAGTGTTAGGTTTAGGATTAGGAATCGGGATATTTGTATCAGGCAAGTTCCTAAAGAAGAATTCATATATAGAAAAAGGAAACTAATAAAAGGAAACCCCCGCCGGTAATACCGACGGGGGTTCATAAATTACGATTAAAACTATTTTCTAACTTACATCAACTTCGCTTACAGTCTTATTCTTTTTCATTTCATTAACTAAACACTCAGTATCCCTTGCAATCATAAGTTCTTCATTCGTCGGGATCACATATACCTTTACTTTGGATTCAGGTAAACTAATTTCAGCAAGTACGCCTTTAGTCGCCTTGTTCTTTTCCACGTCGAGATAAAGTCCGAGAAACTCCATATTCTTGCAAGCCTCGTACCTCGTCTCATAATCATTCTCACCAATACCTGCCGTAAACACAAGTGCATCCAGACCTCCAAGCGCCAAGATGTACGCACCAATAAACTTCTTCAGCCTGTAGTCAAACATCTCAAGTGCAAGTTTTGCTCTCTTATTACCGTGGTGGAATGCATCTTCCAAATCCCTGAAATCGTTACTGATACCTGAAACTCCGAGCATACCCGATTTTTTATTCATAACATCATCAATCTGTTTTGAAGAAAGATGTTCAATGTTCTCAAGAATCGGAATAAGCGCAGGATCAACATCACCGCAGCGTGTTCCCATAATCAAACCGCCAGTAGGGGTATGTCCCATAGAAGTATCAATGCTTACTCCGTTCAGAATAGCAGCGACACTGGCACCGTTGCCAAGATGGCAGGTAATAATCTTTGAGTTCTTCCTGCCGAGCATCTCCATTGCGACAGCTGAAACGTACCTGTGCGAAGTACCGTGGAATCCATACCTTCTTATACCATACTTTTCATAAAGTTCATAAGGCAAAGCGTACATATAAGTATATGCAGGCATAGTCTGATGGAATGCAGTATCAAACACACCAACCATAGGAACATCAGGAAGCACTTCTTCGCAGGCTCTGATACCTTTAATGTTAGGCGGATTATGTAACGGTGCAAAGAATGAGCATTCATCGAGTGCCTTAACTACATCTTCAGTAATCAAAACCGAACTCTTATACTTTTCACCTGCGTGAACAACTCTGTGTCCTACTGCATCAATCTCAGAAGCTTCTTTTATAACACCAGTTTCCTTATCAATAAGAACTTCAAACACAAGTTTCATTGCATCAGTATGATTATCAATCACTCTTTCAATAACCCGTTTCTTACCGCCGTTATTATTATAAGTCATAGAAGAACCTTCACCGCCAATCCTCTCAACCAGACCTTTAGACATAACTCGCTCCCCCTCCATATCAATCAACTGATATTTCAGAGAAGAACTACCTGTATTAACCACAAATATTTTCATATATAGAAATAAAATTTAAAGTTTAAATTAACCAATCGCCTGAACAGCAGTAATTGCTACAACATCAACTATCTCTTCAGGTGTACAGCCCCTCGACAAATCATTTATGGGCAGAGCAAACCCCTGCGAAATCGGCCCGATAGTATTCGCCTTCGCCAGACGCTGAACAAGTTTATAACCGATATTCCCCGACTGCAAATCAGGAAACACAAGAACATTTGCCTTCCCTGCAACAGGGCTGTCCTTTGCCTTCATCTTTCCTACTTCAGGAACAATTGCAGCATCAAGCTGAAGTTCGCCGTCAATCATAAACTGAGGAGCATTCTTCTGAGCAATCCTTGTAGCTTCCACGACTTTATCAACCAGTTCATTATTTGCAGAACCCTTTGTTGAAAAAGAAAGCATAGCAACTCTTGGTTCAATGTTTAAAAGACTCTTTGCAGTATTTGCAGTTGAAACAGCAATAGAAGCAAGTTCTTCGGCAGTAGGATTAGGTATAATCGCACAGTCAGCAAAAACCAACACACCGTTCTCGCCAAAAGTACAATCAGGAACTTCCATCACGAAGCAGCTTGAAACACCCGAAATCCCGGGCGCAGTTTTAATAATCTGGAAACCAGGTCTCAGCAAATCACCTGTTGAGTGAATCGCTCCTGACACAAGACCATCGGCATCACCGGCTTTCACCATCATCGTTCCGTAATAAATAGTATCTTTCATCGTATCCAGAGCAGTATCTGGAGTAACGCCTTTCATCTTTCTCAATTCATAAAATCTGTTAGCATAATCATTAAGTTTATCTGACTTAACAGGGTCAATAATCTTTATCCCTGTAATGTCTGCATTATGTTTCTTTGCTTCGCTTCGAATTTCATCTTCATTGCCAAGCAAAACAACGTATGCGAGTTTTTCTCTAGTAATAATTTCAGCGGCAAGTAAATTTCTTCTTTCGCTGCCTTCGGGAAGCGTTATCGTTTTCATAGAGGAACGAGCCTTGTCCCATATCTTCTTTATAACTGACATAAGTTTTAAATATCTCCTAAGAATTTAATTGAGTGGTAATTCAAAAATAATAAATCTATTAGTAATTTGAAATGCAAAAACCTGTATTTAAACGAAAAAGGGACATTTTTAACAAAAGTCCCCTTTAAAATTATATTAAAACATATTTACTTAGTGACATTCTCTGCGAAATCTTTTCCTGCCTTCATTGCTTTCAGGTTAACGTTTACGATGTCTTCGCCTTTTCTTCCGAAAATTGCACGAATAGCATCTTCAAGTTTATCGTAAGCAATATCGAGGAACGGTGATGCAGCTCCGAGGATTACCATATTAGCCGAACGCAAGGAACCAGATTCTCTGGCAATTTTATCGGCATCAAGTACAACGTTATGATGCTGGGCTTTAATCTCATTAATTACATTCTCGATAGGAGGATAATTACTGAAATTAATGAATGGCTTTGAGTTTGCGATAATCCATCCATCTTTTGAAAGATAAGGAAGGTATCTTAATGATTCCATTGGCTCAACTGAGATAATCATATCAGCTTTTCCGAAAGGAATAAGGTCTGACATAACTTCTTTATCCGAAAGTCTTAAATGAGACTGTACATCACCACCGCGCTGACTCATTCCGTGTACTTCTGCCTGTTTTAAATGTAATCCAAGGTTTACAGCTGCAACGCCAATTACGGTTGCAATTGAAAGTATTCCCTGCCCGCCTACTCCTGCTAAAATTATATCTTTCTTCATTTCGCTTCCTCCTTTGCCTTTGCTTCTTTCTTGTGTTTACCGATTGTCTGAATACATTCTCTTCTTGGTATTATAACTGAAACACCTTCGTAATTAAGTTCATCCTGAATGACTTTCATATTTTCTTCGTGATATCTTCTCATCGGGTTAAGAATGTTGATATGCTCTTCTTCAACTCCGAGACCTTTAACTATGTCTTCAAGTCTGCCCATAGCAGCAGAAGTCTGTCCGCCTGTCATACCTGTAGTAGCATTATCGAGTATAAATATTGTAACAGGAGTTTTATCGTTAACGCAATCGAGCAAACCTGTAATACCTGAGTGAGTGAAAGTGGAATCACCAATAACTGCGACAGCAGGTCTTAAGCCTGCATCGGAAGCACCTTTTGCCATTGTGATAGATGCACCCATATCAACACAGGAATTAACCGAATTGTACGGAGGCAATGCACCGAGAGTATAGCATCCTATATCGGCAAACACTCTGCCAGGTGTGTATTCTGCAAGAACTGCATTCAAATCAAGATAAGAATCTATATGAGGACAGCCTGCACAAAGGGATGGAGGTCTTGGGGTAACGAGAGAAGGTATTGGATTACCGATAGTATCAGTAAGTCCGAGAGACCTTGCGACAATATTAGGATTCAGTTCACCGTCACGGGGAACTTCACCGCTGAGTCTTCCCTGAATCTTCAGACCAACGTTTAAGTAACCTTTAAGCATTTCTTCAATCATCGGGAATCCTTCTTCAAGAATCAGAAGTTCATCGCATTCCTTAGAAATCTTTTGTATAAGTTTATGAGGTAACGGATATTGCGAAATCTTAAGAACAGGATGCGGACACTTACTGTCTACATAATTTTCCATAAGATAATTATATCCGATACCGCTGGCAATAATACCAAGTTTCTTATCTTCGCCGTCAAAATATTTATTAAAACCTGATGTTTCAGATTCTGCTTCGAGAGATACCTGTTTTTCAAGAAGAACTTTATACTGTTTTCTTGCGATTGCAGGGAGAAGCACGAATTGTGTTAAATTCTTTGG
>JBMOHR010000128.1:0-7906 GCA_049317745.1 Ignavibacteria bacterium | reverse complement strand
AAACGCCTTAAAATATCGGAGGTATTAAATGGCAAGAATTAAAAACATGTTCTTTGTTCTTCTTACCGTAGCATTCCTTTCTGGTTTAATAGCCGGATGCGGTGGTGTTAGTGAAGAGCAATTGAAACAATTAAACGACTTAAAAGCGGAAGTAGAATCGCTACAAAGTCAAGTAAATGCAAAAGAAGGTGAAAGATCTTCATTGCTAAAGCAAATTGCTGATAAAGATGCAAAAATCAAAGATTTCCAGAAACAGACAGACGTAGCGAAAGCTAACTGTAAATAATCCTTGATTAATTTTAAACACACAAATTTTAAACAAAATTTTAAAAGGAGATTTTCACAAAATGAAATTTCATAAATTATTAGTAGCTTTACTAGTTCTCTCCTTAACCCTTGGTGTTAAAATAGCAGCGTTTGCACAAGACGAAGAAGCACCAGAGATTACAGAAGAAGAATGGCAAGCACAAATGGACCAGAATACCGCTAAGAAAAATGAACTTACCGGTAAACTTGAGCAATTATCGAAAGATATTGATGCTTTAAAGAAAACCAACTCAGAAAAAGACGCAGCAGTTGTAAAAGCTGAAGAAGATCTTTATGCATCAGTTGGTTCAACAAAATCAGGTGTCGCAGATTTCAGAAAGAAATTTGAAGCAGTTGAAAAGACAATCAACAAAAAAGAAGGTAAAAAAGAAGATGCAGTAAAGATGTTTGCAGAAATCGAAGCATCAAAAATCAAATGTTTACCTGAATTTTTTGACAGATACAAGAAAATGAAAGCCGCTTTAGACGCATGGTCAGATGTTAAGAAAGATGTCGGCTATACAGTTGTAAAGGGTGACTGCTTATACAAAATCGCAGGCAAGAAAGAAATCTACAACAACGTAAAAATGTGGCCTGTACTTTGGGAAGCAAACGAAAAAGGCGTAGTTAACGCACCGCCAAAAGTTTCAAAGACCATCAAGAACCCAAATTTAATCTATCCAGGTCAAGTTCTTAAAGTTCCTGCCTTAACAGACGATTTAAAGAAAAAAGCAGAATTAAGAGCAAAGAAATACAGATATACCAGAAAGAAAAAAATGAGCACAGAAGAAGTTAAGAAAGATGTTAAGAAAGACGAAAAGAAAGACGTAAAGAAAGACGAAAAGAAAGACGTTAAAAAAGACGTAAAAAAAGACGTTAAAAAAGAAGAACCAAAGAAAGACGTAAAAAAAGACGTTAAAAAAGAAGAACCTAAAAAAGACGTAAAGAAATAATTTTAGTTTCTTAGATATTAAAAAGCCTTTATGCGGAAGCGTAAAGGCTTTTTTAAATTTTATAACATAATTAAACTTAAAGTTACGGAAAAAAATATTTCATTATCCGGTATAGATATTTTCTCGTTTTGTGGTGTTAGTGATTGTAACTTAAACTACCTGAGAGAAATATTCCCTTCCTCGATGTTTGTACTGAGGGGTGATAATCTGTATTTTAAATGCAAAGATGATTCTAATTCAGATTTAACATTAAAAGTAGTTGATGAATTAATCTTTCTAACTAAACGACAGGGTTACATTTCAAAGGACGATATTGATTTAATAATTCATCTGATTTCAGGTGACGATAAAAATCAATCTTCTCTCTCTGGTAATGGAGACAAAAGCGAAATTATTCTTATCAATAAAAATGATTTCGTAAAACCTAAAACACCTACTCAACTAGAATATTTCAACGCAATATCAAAAAACGAAATGGTCTTTGCAATAGGCCCAGCAGGTACTGGCAAGACTTATCTTGCTGTTGCATTTGCAGTTGCAGCATTAAAGAACAAGCAGGTTACAAAAATTGTTCTTGCGCGCCCTGCGGTTGAAGCAGGTGAAAGTCTTGGTTTCTTACCCGGGGATTTATCCGAGAAAATTGATCCATATTTAAAGCCTTTACTTGATGCATTGGAAGATATGCTGCCTTATGAAAAGTTACAAAATTACCTGGAGAAAAATATTATTGAAATTGTTCCCTTAGCTTACATGAGAGGGAGGACTCTTAATAATTCTTTTGTCATTTTAGATGAGGCACAAAATGCAACTACAGTACAAATGAAAATGTTTCTAACCAGGTTGGGACAAAATTCAAAAGCAATAATAAATGGTGATGTTACGCAAATCGATTTACCCAAAAAAGAAAATTCCGGGCTAATACAGGTGGAGAAAATTTTGCAGGGAATTCAAGGTGTTTCATTCGTATATTTCAACAAGTCAGATGTCGTAAGGCATAGGCTGGTTAAAGATATAATTAATGCCTATGAGAAATTCAATGAAGATGGAAATTGAATAATATAACAGGAATTTAGAATAATAATATTCAATGATTATTTCGTTGTTTGTAATATATATGTTTTTTATATTACGTTAACAGTTTACTTCAACTTTGTTTTATTAAATATAAGTTAACTATGGCAGATAATACAATAAAAGGCGACGAAAGGTTTGTGGACCCGAACGCCAACGCAAAAGCTTCAAAAATTGAAGCTAAGATTAGTAGGTTAAAAGAAGGTTTTTCAGAGATCGTTGAAATACGAAAGTATTTAGTTGAGAAAAACCTTGACAGAATTAGCAAAGCAGGAACTAAAGATGTTTTACAATCTTTAATCCCGTCTATCATAGTTCTGCTTATTTCGCTATTCATAGATGTTGCGCACGTTCCTGTGTTAGGTGACGTTGCACAGAATATGTTCAGCAAGTTCTTTAAAATTGAAATGAGCGGTGTTACTGCATTTCAATTCTGGTGGTTGCCGTTTGCTGCATTTGCATTATTTATGGTTTTTGCGTGGATGAGTAATTTAAGTTTGAAAAAACAAATAACTCTGAAAGGCCCGTCCGAAGAAATTATTACCAGAACTGTTGATAATTATAGCGGACTTGTTGATTCCATTGCAACAGCAATGCCTTTACTCGGTGCTGCAATCTTATTAGTATCGACTCAGTTAGGAAAAGATGTATTCCTTGGCTTTTCAGTTCCTTTTGAAATCAAATCAATTGTAATTCTTGCAATTGGTAAATTATTTGGTACCGTGTTTGAAACACAAGGTTTACAATATCAGGCAATTACAGAGGAAGTAAATAACGTTGAAGAGGAATATCAATTCTACAACGAATACGAACTTCAGAACAGATTACTTGAAAGTATTAAATCAACTAACGAGCAATTACTTCTTGGATTAACAGGAGCTGGAAATGTAAAGTCAATGTCTAAAGAAGATGCACAAATGATTTATGATTACATAAAGTTGACTAAACAACTCAATGATGAACATGCGAAGAATTTAACGGCTTTCAAGACTACGGTAGCTGAATTCGGGCAGATTAAGTTATTTGATTCTTCGTTGATTAATCAGATGAACGAAGTTGTAAATAGTATTAACAACACAGCAGCAGTCGTTAAAAAAACTACTGAGTATACAGAAGTTATGAAGGCAAATTTTGAAATTATGAAAGGCTTTTCTACTGTCATGGGTAACATTAAATTACCCGATTCTGCTTCTTTGGTAGAATTACAAAAAACAGCAGCAATGCTTAATGAAACGGCGAATAGTTTAAAAGATTCAAGCGCATTGAAAAGTTTGGAAAATTTGGTTTACCTTGCAGGTAAGCGTTAAATTGGGCTTATTAAATTTTAATTTTTTAAAGCAATGAGTAAACATAATAGAGACGTTAAATTTATTATATATCAGGTTCTGTATATTTTTGTGATAGTTATTTTGACAATGAAGGGTGCTGATATCAATCTTGAAAAAGTATTAACTGCCGATGATGCAGTTAAAAAGACATATGCAGACTCACTTAAAAAATATATAGATTCAATGCTTGCACTTGGTCTTGTTCCTAAAATTGAACTTGACTCACTGAGGAACATTGCAGATTTGAAGAATTTTATTCCTCCTGTAATACCGCAAATGCCGGTTACAGGTGTATTAGTGCAGCCTGGTAATGTTCAAATTACACAGGAAGATTATAAAAAATTAACCGAAAAGGAAAAAGAGGAGCTTAAGCAGCCGGAAATTCAAAACAATGAAAATATTGTTCTTCCAACAGTCCAATTAGTCCAATTTACTAAAAATTCATTGAAAAATAATGGGGCTACTGATATGCAGATTCTTGGAGATGGTTCATTGCTAGCTACAATATCCTCGGGGCAACAGGGCACATTCCAGGTTATGGGACAGAAAACTATTACTTATAAACAAGGCGGGCAATCCAGAAATGTGAACACTAAGGAAAACTCGAAACCTGAGGTTATAATTCAAACTGTCAAAGCAGGTGGAGAAGAGACATCCCTAAGAGAGCTGCAAAGTGTTGTAGGCTTTAGAGTATCTGTTAAAGATGATTATCCGCAGTATAAAGTAACAATCTCAGGACCGGTTAAATTTGAAGATAAGGGAAATGGTGTTTATGATATTAAGTTATTCTATGCAGGATCAAAATCAGAATTTGAATCAAGAACTGCAAATGGTTCTGCTCCTTTCAGAGCATCATTTAATGTTACAGTGAAGGATGAAATTGCGGGGCATACAGTTCAGAGATCTGGTCAGTTTACATTTGGTGATTGGTAATTTTTAAAAATTAATTAATATATATCTATGAAAATTTCGAAATTTTCAATTTACATTCTTTTCGGAGTTATTTGTTTGCTATTTACTAGTAACGTAAAATTATTCTCGCAAGAAGTGATTGAATCGGATCCTAAGACATATAAATATTTCAAAATTCTTGCTAGTACAGACGACGACAGTATGTTTGTAAAAGTACAAGATGAAATGTCTATTGATCCAAAAATGTCTACCTTTAGTCTTGTTGTTAACATCTCAGACCCAAACCCTGAAAATCATTACGTGGTATTTGGTGATGAAACAGATGCTACTGCAATAAGACAATCTTGGAGTACAATAAGTAAGCCAATACAGCAGAAGTTAATCGGTTGGACAGCAACGAATAAAACTAACTTACAACAAGATAAGCTGAATTACGTTTCCGTATTTACTAAAGTCTTGAAAGGTATTAAATTCAAAGATGTTATATCACCACCAAAACTTGAAAGAGAAATTTTAAGTACGACTGCTTATATCAATCCGTATTTAAATTTCTTTGGAGGTGAAGCTCTTGGAGTTCCAATCAAGAAGAGTTTCGGTTTTTCTTTCCAGTTAGGTACTCCTTATTCAGGACCGCTTGAAACTGATATAATTGGTGGAGCTTTCCATTTACTGGGTGCAAAAATTGCAATACATACTCGTATTAAAGAACTTGTAAGAAAGCGTGATAATGGTGCAACTGGTACTGAAAAAACAAGTTCATTCTCGAACTATAATAATATTTTCACACCAAAGCTTGGATTATCGGCAAGTTACGTAATTCCTTTTGGTAATTTTCTTGAAGTCGGGTATTTTACTACTTTGGATAGTGGTGATTATGATCCGCCATTACTCATTAGAAATAACTATGATACTTCGAGAGGACCCTGGATGCCGAATAATGTAATCGTCAGTCAATCTTTCTTCAACTGGGAATTCCGTTATCCATTAAGAACATTCGGTTCAACAAGAGCAAAAATTTATGTTGCTCAGTATTTAGGTGAATTCCATGCAGGTTATTTTGGAAGAGAACTCAGAGTTGCTGGTTCTGTATTTGATTTAAGAATGGATTATACATTCTCAAGCCAGAAAAGAAACTGGCAGTTCTTATGGGAAGCATATATATCGAATATTGGTGAGTCGTTTGGTTTGAGTTCTTTTGCTCTTGGACCATCGATTAGAATTACAAAAGGACCTAACAGTGGTTTAACGGTTGTCACGGCAATGTTGAACGCCAGGTTTAAGATGGGTGATTACTATTCAGAGAAATAATTGAATAACTTAAAAAATAAATGAAGTGAAAAAGATAACCCTGCTGCTATTAGCAGTAATGTTCACGGGAGGGCTTTTATCTGACATATCATTAGCTCAGGATGATGATTGTTGTCCTGAAGAAGATAAGTATGGACGTGAGGACGAACTTTTGCCGATGGAATGGGAAAAGCAAATGTTTGATTTAAATGAAATGAAAGCGGCTTTACTAGGTCAAATTGATGCTAGTAATAAAGAAATTGATAAGTTAAAAAATCAATCAGCTGATCTTGACAAGCAGTTGGTTGACGCTGAAAATGCTTTGTATTCATCGGTTGGGATGAACAAAAGTTCGATTGCTGACTTCAGGAAGAAGTTTGAAGAAACAGAAAAGAAAATAAACAACAAACTTGGTTCCTGTGAAGATGCAAAGAAGATTTATTTTAATGAAATTGAAGCTTCTAAGGCAAAGTGTTTACCTGAATTTTATGATCGTTATCTGGCGATGAAAAGCAAGCTTGATTCCTGGTGCAAAGATTTGGGAAAATCAGGTCAGTATACTGTTATTAAAGGCGATTGTTTATGGAAAATCGCCGGTAAGAAAGAAATTTACAGTAATAACTATTATTGGCCGAAACTGTGGGAAGCAAATGAAGAGGGTGTGATTTCTGCACCTGCTCATACTCCTGTAAAAATCAAGAACCCGAATTTAATATATCCGGGACAGGTTCTTAAGGTCCCTGTTTTAAATGATGAAGACTTAAAGAAATTAAGAGACATTTCTTATCTTGTGAAAAATCAGAAAGCAGCAAACGATTTTAAGAAGGAACAGAAGAAAAAGCAAAAGAGCAAAACTCTTAAAGGCGATATAAAGAAAGATAAAGTGAATAAAACTGATGATAAGAAGGAATTAAAGAAGGATACTAAGAAAGATGATAAAAAGCCTGATTTAAAGAAATAGCTTAAAATATTTATAACAAAAAAGCCCTTGCAAATGTAAGGGCTTTTTTGTTTACACTAATACCGATTAACTTATTTCGCCCTAATTAATCTTGCGCCGAAAGCCCCGTCAATTCCATGTTTGTGAGGAAATACTTCAACGAAACCTTTTTCATTTACTACTTCCGGGTTTACATAATTAGAAGCACTATCAATTTTAAAATCCGGATGTCTTTCTAAAAATTTAAATATAACATCGCCATTCTCTTCTGACTCTGTAGTACAAGTGCTATATACTAATATCCCATCATCTTTCACATATTCCGAAGCTCTTTCAAGAATCTCAAGTTGTATTTCCTGTAACTTTAATATGTCTTCTGCTTCTCTCTTCCATTTGATGTCGGGTTTCTTGGTTATAACGCCTAATCCTGTGCATGGTGCATCAACCAGTACTTTGTCGACTTTGTTTATTAACTTCTCTCTTAGTAATTCAGTTTTAGGTTCGTGTATGTTCTCGTGAAATGCAAGAACATTAGTCATGTTTAACCTTTCAAAATTCTTTTTCATAATGTCAACTTTAGTCATATATTTATCTATAGAGATGATTTTGCCTTTACCCATCATTAATTCAGATATATGTGAACTCTTACCGCCCGGGGCTGCGCATACGTCCAGTACAAGATCTGTCTCAACAGGATTAAGTAACTGCGACATTAAGCCAGCACTTTCATCCTGTATGTTGAAATAACCTTTCTGAAAGAATTCATCGTTGTATATCTTTGACATCATTTTAATGTGCAGAAAATAATCCACATACTTACCTCTTTTGCTCACAATACCTTTTTCTTCAAGATATTTCTCGAGTTCTTCAGTTGTTATCTTAGTTTTATTTACTCTTAATGTTAAAGAGGGTCTTTGGTTGTTAGCTTCGCATAGTTTCTCTGCTTCATCAAATCCGAATCTTTTAACCCATCTTCTCACCATCCAGTTTGGATGCGACTGCACTATCCCAAGGTAGTTAACCTCGTCTATGTCCCTTGAAGGCCATACAAGGCTGTCTAAAGTTCTTATAATCGTTCTTAAAAGACCATTTACTACTCCTGCATGTTT
>JBMOHR010000127.1:0-7946 GCA_049317745.1 Ignavibacteria bacterium | reverse complement strand
GAACGCGTGTAAATGTATATCATCATGAAGAAGTACGTAACCATTGTAGATACTGACGCTCCAAGAATTCCGTATTTTGATATTAATACAAAATTGCAAACAGTGTTTATCAGTAAACCTAATGCCGATACATAGAAAAGTTCTTTTGTTTTATTCGCATAGAACGAAGCAACGCTTAACGCTGAATACAGCCCTGAAAATAAATAAGCAAGCAGTACATACGGTATGATTATCAGTCCTGACTGATACCTCGGGTCAAGCAATGAAAACTTTCCGAATGATAACTTCACTATCGGCTCTGTAAACAATGCAAACGCAAGGAATAAGAATAATCCTGCAAATACTAAATACGTAAATATCTGCGAAATGATTTTCTTGTTCTCGGGATTCTTCTCAAGATTTAAGAAATATGGTGTCCACGAAAACCTGAAAGCAGCTATTAACAATGACATTACAGACGCAAGCCTGTAATTGGCACTGTAGATTCCAACTACCTCTTCGTTGAAGAAATATTTCAGGAAGAATCTGTCCGATACATCTATCAGTAAAATAAATGCACCGACGAATATAAACTTGTTACCGTACTGCACCATCTGCTTTGCTCTTTCAAAAGAAAACTTTAACCCGAAGTACTTCCTGGTCATTAGCAGTCCGGCGATAAACGTAACTACAACTGATGCTATATAACTGTAGAATATTGCTTCTACACCAAAATGATAATTAATTATAAGTACAAAGTTCATTACAACGTTTACAAACAATGATAACAATGTAAGCAGTAAATACTTATTGGCTTTCAGTTCTGCACGAAGCAGCAGCAAAGGGAAACGGAACATTGTATCAGTGAACAATAACAGTGAAAGTATTTTCAGGTACTTTACACCTTTCACAGGGTCTTCGAAGTGAAGCAGTTTAGTTATCGGTTCTGCAAGGAAGTAAAACAGACCTGAGAACAATAACGAGGTAACTGAAAGCATTATCAGCGTTGTTGAATATACTTCTGTCTTCTCTTCGTCATTCTTGACGTCAATGAATATTTTTATGAAAGAAGTCTCCTGTCCGTACAAATAGAATAGGATTACGAACAGCCAGATTGACTGCACAATATTATATGCACCTAATTCTGCAGGTGAGAAATAATAAGTGTATAAAGGAAGCAGTACAAAGGATATTGCTTTGTTTGCAAGCAAGCCGACACCATATATAGTTGTCTGTGAGAATAAATCCCTTATGTGCTTGTTACTCAAATGCCGTACTCCGTATAAAGTTCTTCAACCCTTTTATTTACAGCTTCGTAAGAATGATACTTCTCAACCCATTTCCTTCCATTCTCAGAATAGTCTTTCAACAATTCAGGATTCTTTATAAACCTGACTATTGCATCCTTAAGATTATTAATGTCACAAGTTATAAATGGATTCTCGGGAAGAAAATCCAGATACTCACCAAAGAACTCAGTTATCGTCGGCAGTCCCATTGCAAGATTCTCTATTGAGTTTCTCCCGTAACCTGAACCGCCTAACTCGCCGCCAACCTGATCAATAGACAGATTGCACTCCCTTTTCATTTCAAGTAACTTCTCTCTCGGAATATGTTCTGCAAGTATGAAATCGAAATCATAAGACTTCTTCAGTTCATCTATAACTGCAAGTATCTTTTCCGTACCTTTGTACAAGCGGTTCGTCGGTGAGTGTATTATCTTGACTCTGTCCGACTGAGCATACTTATACTCCACTTTCTTCACGTCGAATGGGAAGAATAGATAATGAATATTCTTATGAAGCTGTAAATGGTCATATTCTACAGTAAGGTTCAAATCACTCATTTCGTCAAGTTCCTTAAACACTCCCCTGCTCCTTAAATCACTGCCGAAATAACAGCACACAATCTTCTTGCCCCTGCGTTTTAGCTCTTTAGCAAATCTCAGGTCACGAAAGAAGTCCATGCCTCCGTCAAAATGGTAAACATCATAATCGTATAAATTATGCTCTTCAATAAAATTGTTTATCTTCGGACTGTTCTTAAAATCACGGAGTTTAAAGTATGTACTCTCAAGTATATTCTTCGGTTCATAGTATTTCAAACCTGTCATCTTTGAATCACGCCATTTCTTCGCGGCCTTGTTTACGTGTAGTTTAAAATCAAGCGATAAGTCTTCTTCGAAGTTTAATGTGTTCTGAAACATTGTAACCAGACGTGATTTATAACCGGCCTCTGACTGCATCTTCATAAAGTCGAAAGGCATTCCTGCAAAGTTCTGTGGTGCAATATGTAATATACTATTACTCAAGGTTCAGCAGTCTCGATACATTTCCGGAGAAGATTAATTCCTTTTCTTCCTGAGATATCTTCAGACTTTCTACGATAGGTATGTACATTTTAGGCAAGCCAAGATTATAGTCACTTCCGAATATAACCTTCTCAGCACCGACTGTCTTTACTACTTCATTAACAAAGTAAAACTCTCTTACAGACTCCGTTCCGAGGTAAAGATTATCAGCTCCGCTTTCCTTTACACTCGTCGCACACGAAGTACACAGCGATGGCTGGTCACCGCCTAAGTGCGCAAGTATTATGTTTAAACCAGGTCTTTGCTTTGCCAGTGCTATCGGGAAATCAAAACTCGCAATCTCTTTCCACCTTCCGCAATGAATTATTACTGGTATCTTCAGTTCTTCTGCATAATCAAAGTACTTCTGGAAACTTTCATCAAGTACGTTCTTTCTCTGAAAAGACGGATGGACTTTAAGGCACTTTATATGTTTTGAATTGTCTTCAAGAAACTTATCCAGTGTTTTGTCTTCAGGATTAATCCATGCAGCAAAGTGAAACACAAAGTCTTTAACCGATAATATATCCTTTAGTAATTTTTCGTTTTCAAACGTATCACAGGTAAGTGCTATTGCAGAACTCACTCCCGATTCCTTCATCACTGTTACTGCTTCTTCAATGGTTGAGTTGTAATTTAAAAATACATCACTCCACTGCCCGATATGTATATGCCCGTCTATTATTTTCAATTAAATGTATCTCCTTCTTTGAATATTGATTTGATTTCTACTTTTTCCATATCCTTGTCTCTTATGTCATAAACCATAAGTATTCCGTTCTTACAGTTTATCAGAATAAAATCAGTATGCACTTCATATATAATACCGAACTTCTCTGATATGTTGCTCGAGTAAACTGGTTTTGCCTTTAGGAAATTGTACTGCACTCCGTTTAAATGTGTATACGCCGCAGGATAAGGAATCGTAAGCGCTCTGATTTTATTGAATATCTGCTTTACGCTTACCTGCCAGTCAATCTTCCTCTCCTCATCAGTTATCTTTTTATGCGGCTTATTCTTATCCTTAATATTCTGTTTCGTAAAAGTACCCGCTTTATTCGATCGGAGCAGTTCAAGACCTTCGTGTATAATCACAGCAGTATTTATTGAACATTTATAATACAATGTGTTTACATCATCATCTTCTTCAATGAACAACGGCTTCTCGAACAATATATCACCCGAATCAACACCTGCATCTACTTTATGCAGCGTCATAAAAAGTGATTCCCTGCCGTCCATTATAGTCCGTGATATCGGCGCACGCCCCCTGTATTCAGGCAATTCCCCGCAATGCAGGTTCAGTACTCCGTACTTTGGTGCATCAAACACATCGCTTCTTATTATTTCCATAAAGCCTGCACAGATGCCTACCTCAGTATCCTTTATTTTTTCTCTATGCTCTGATACATTATCGGTCTTCAGTAACTCAACGTTGTTTGTACTGCAAAGTTCTTCAAGTTTATCGTAGAACTTTTCCTTATACTCATCATACAAATAACTTTTATGAGTAATCACAAAAGCAGGAGTACTCCCCATACTTATTAAATCACCTATAGCCCTCAGGCTCATTTCGCCAAATGCCAGTACAAAGTATTTCATTTGTTAAAATGTTTTTTATACCATTTAAAAGTTTCTATTATTCCTTCGTCAAGACTTACCTTCGGAACGAATCCCAGTAATTGTTCTGCCTTCTCTATGCTCGGTATCCTGAGTTCTACATCTACGTAGTTCTTCGGTACGTATTTAAGTTTTGATTTAGTCTTGCAGAGTGAAAGAATTTTTTCTGCAAGAGATGTGATAGTAACAGTTCCTCTTGGATTACCAATATTAAATATCTCTCCGATTGCTTTCTTATTCGTCAGACATAGCATCGTTCCGTTAATCATATCGTCTATGTAACACCACGAACGAATCTGGTCGCCAACTCCGTGGATTTCGATGTTCTTGTTCAGTACTGCATTCTTAATGAAAATCTGTATTGCACCTTCACCAATCTGTCCCGGTCCGTATATATTAAACGGTCTTATCGACAACGCAGGATATCCTCTGGTCTTGTAATAACTGTATAGTAAATGTTCTCCTGTTACCTTGCTGATTGAATAAGTCCAGCGACCTTCACCAACTGGCGCAAGGTTAGTGGATGATTTCTCTGATGATTTATAAGAGTACGCACCGAGTACTTCACTCGTCGAAAAGTTCACTACTCTTTCCAGCTTACTGCTGTATTTCTCGAGTGCTCTTACAAAGTTAAATGTACCGAGTATGTTTACTTCAAGTGTCTTTACAGGATTGTTTATAACGGTATCAACACCCGCAATTGCAGCAAGGTGAAGCGCTACCTGCGGTTTAAAATCTTCTGTTGCCTTTTTGAAAGGTTCAAAGTCGGTTACGTCTCCGTTTATAATCTTTACATTACCCTTTGTGATTTTCTTATACTTCAGTGAATCACGTTTAAAAATATCATAGATTAAAAGTTCGTTATCCTTGCTAAGCAGTTCCGCTAGCCTGCTGCCTATAAAACCACCGCCGCCTGTCAGTAAGATTCTTTTGTTTTTAATACTCATATTATATAATTAAAGATTAATTGAATAACTTTTTCTAAGGAAACCGTCTGCCATAAACTTCTTCTTGAAATCGAATAATCCCTGAAGCAGTACGTTGCCTATGTTTGAAGTGCCGATATCGTACAAACGGTATTTGTTCTTCTTCGACCATTCAATAGAATTATACAGTAAATAATCGGATACCCTGTCTTTCTTGTGCTCTTCGTCTGCTGCAAGGTAGAAGTTCAGAACAACATCTTTCTTCACGAGGAATAATGTGCATACACCCACTATTTTGTGGTCTATTTTCGCAGAGAATAGTACTATCCTCTCAGGAAGATTATTCTTCAGAAAGACCAGTTCCTGCAATGAATGTGTTGGCGTAACATTCTTTAATTCCCGGTTATTAAACAATATGTCATAAAATTCTTTCAGACTGCTTTCAGTAACTGAACTATCGATTAATTCAACTTCAATATTCCTTGCTGATTTCTGTATTGACCGTTTCTTTGGGTTCTTAAGTTTTTCAAACTCAAAGAGGTTTAAATCTATTATGTTTGTAATCGCATACTTGTTAACCTGAAAACCTTCAAGCAGCATTGCGTATTCATACTCTTCATTAAACTTTGACTGATAAAGATTAGGAGGATTTCTCAGAATACATTTAACAAATCCGTTCTCCTTCAGATACTTTTTGAACTCTTTAAGAATTTCAATCATCTCTGAGATTTTAACTTTTTCGCTGAATATAAACCCGCCAAAACTCACTCCGTCGCAGGATACGTATATCTTGCCGTCTTTATCTGTTCTTTCGTTACCATTCAGAATCGCATGAATCTTATTCTTGTCTTTGAACATTAAATGATGCCATTTAATATCTTTTTCAAAGACGTTATTGTAATCAAGAAATTTCCTGTCGTAAAACAGATTATAGTTTGCATTCAGGAAATCATTCCATTCAGTAGATTTCGATATATCAGTTTTAATTATTTCCAATAGGTTTTATGATTACTTTCTGTACAACTCATAACCCGAAGATTTGAGTATTAATTTATATTTATCATCAACAACCAGTTTCGATTCAAAGTAGTCGCTTCTGTTTATTTTATCCTTTTCAATTATTACGTTAACTTTATCTCCTGCATTATCAAGTATTTTCTTCACAGAATCAACCCCGTTTTTTGTATCAAGGAAAGTGAAGTCATATTTAGTGTTAGTCCACCCCAGATCAAGTCCGTCGAAATAGAAACTGAACTGCGGGTTATGCCTGTAATTCGAAGCTACATATATCAGTTTCCTGTACCCGCTGTTCTCAATCTCGTGCTGTACATCAGTTATCTTAAATGAATTCTCCCAGTACGGAATCCTGACTGCATAAAGAATATTGACGAAGAACAGAAATATCAGAATAAACGAATAAAAGAACTTTGAAACTGAATAGTCCTTCCTTATGTAGAAGAATATTGTTATGCCTGAGATAACAAACCAGAGAGATGAAACTATTATTACTTTCGGCAGCGTCTCTGAATTTACAGGATACGATAACTCAATCCTGAAGTAATTCAGCACCGCCCAGAATATATTGAAGGTAGTTACTATAAGCAGCATAATCTTTTCCTTTTTCGACAATGTATCAATCATTTCCAGATAAGCACCTGCAATGAAAACACCCGGAGTTAAAATCAGAAGTATGTATACTTCAAGCTTAGTCTTAAAAAGTGTGATGATTACAAACCCAATCAGAAACCAGACAAGTATAAATGCTTCCTTCGCTTTTAACGACTTAACATTCATTAGTTTCTTAAACGCACCGAACAGTATTATCGCACCAAACGGAAGTATTGTAAGCAAATAATTTATATGGTAAATATACCCCGAACCCTTAGTGTTGTGCTCTACTCCAATCAATGCTCTTTCGTAAATATGATAGAAGAAGAAATAGTTAAAGAACTCCCAGCCGTACTTAATGAACATATAAGCGTGCCACGGTGCTGCGATTGCAATCCCTATCGCGCTAAGCACAATAAGGTCTTTTAATGCGTACTTAGTCTTATTCCTGAAAAGTATAAACCATATAAAGATTGCCATCGGAATAAAAAAGCCGACGAGAATTTTAATCATAAGGCACAGTCCGAATACAATCCCACTGTAATAGTTGTACTTCTTATCTTCAGTATCTAAATATTTCAGGAAGAAAAGAAAAGCAAGAAGTATAAGGAAAGTGTATGGAATATCGAACTGGAACCTCTTTGCGAATATATTGAATATTAAATTACTGCTAAATATAATCGCAGCAATAATCCCCGCCCTCGGTGAATAAACATTCGCCCCTATCTTCATCAGCAGCCACAGTACAGCAAGACTGAATATAAATATCATACCTTTCAGAACAACATTGTTCATCCCAAAAACTGAAGTCGCTATATAACCAAGCCATATTAAAAGCGGAGGATGTGAACCCGAATAAAACTTCCCGACAGAATGCTGGCTCTGGTCGATTATATCACCCGATTCCTTAATCGAAAGCACACGCGTTGTGTACATACCTTCGTCCCAGGGCTGTATATCGGTTGTTACTATAGAGTGGACTTTAATCAGTATTAAAAAGACAACGAGAAAAAGATATACTTTCTTCATATTCTTTTTCTCGTCAAAATATTTTAATATATTTATCATTTAGTCTTATTCTTCACGAAAGACATTCAACATACATATACACTAAAAATTAAAACCAAGCGATAAGGAATTACCCGAACCGAATCCTGTTGAATAAGGCTGTAAGGCATAGTCAAGAGTCAAAGTCTTGTACTTCAAACCCAGTCCTGCCGTAAACCCTTTGTTATCATATCCCGTCTGATATCCTGCACGAAGGAACACAAAATCTTTGTAACCGCCTTCGGCACCGAAATGTCCGTGAAAACTTCCGCCGTCAAGAACCTTAAAAGCATCCACTGCACCCGTTACACTTAAATTATCTTTCCTGTATAAATAACTCGCACCAAACCTCAACGAAGTTGGCATCGGTGTTTTTTCCACTCTCAGCGGATTCATCGAACCAACATTATTTATCA
>JBMOHR010000126.1:0-8008 GCA_049317745.1 Ignavibacteria bacterium | reverse complement strand
TAGCATCGGCACCGCCGACTAATTCGGGATATCAGATTATGAAGGCATTCGATGCAGGATGGGGAGGAGCTGTATGGAAGACAATGGGAGTACCTGTTGTAAATACATCAAGCAGATACGGAGCAGTTTCTTACAAAGGAAACAGGATGTCAGGGTTTAACAACATAGAATTAATTTCTGACAGAACTCTTGCAGATAATCTTCGCGAAATTGAAGAGGTGAAGAAATATTTTCCGGATAATGCAGTAGTAGGTTCATTGATGGTACAATCGAAAGAAGAATGGCATCAGATTATAAAGGATGTTGAGAATGCGGGTGTTGACGGAATTGAACTTAACTTCGGATGTCCGCACGGAATGTGCGAAAGAGGAATGGGCTCTGCAGTAGGACAAGACCCCCAAGTACTTGAGTTAATTACATCGTGGGTTATGGAAGTTGCAAAAGTACCTGTGATTGTAAAGCTATCACCGAACGTTTCACACATTGAAGACCCTGCAAAGGCAGCTAAGAGAGGCGGTGCGAATGCAGTGTCACTCATAAACACAATTCAAAGTATTATAGGTGTTGATATAGATAACTTTGTCCCCTATCCGACAGTAGACGGCAAGAGCACTAACGGCGGATACTGCGGACCTGCAGTAAAACCAATTGCTCTTAACATGGTGAAGAATGTTGCAAAGATTCCTGATTATAATTTACCAATATCTGGAATAGGCGGCATAGAAAACTGGAGAGATGCAGTAGAATTTATTCTTATGGGTTCGACCAATGTTCAGGTCTGCACTGCAGTAATGCATTATGGGTTTGGTATCATCAGAGAAATGGTTTCGGGACTTGAACAGTATATGTCAGATAAAGGATTTAATTCGATAGATGAGATGGTTGGCAAAGCATTGCCAAATGTAAGAAAGTGGGAGAACCTTAACCTAAAGTACAAGATTATTGCTGAGATTGAAGAATCAAAATGTATCGGATGTCAGTTATGTTATATTGCCTGTGAAGACGGAGCACATCAGGCGATTAAATTATCTGAAAACGGAGAGAGCAGAATTCCAAAGATTATTGAAGAGAATTGCGTGGGCTGTAATTTATGTTCGCTTGTATGTCCTGTTGAAAGTTGTATTTCAATGGTTCGCAAAGACAATGGCAAAGAAGAACTTACCTGGACTGAACGAACTGAAAGAGGAGACATTCCAACTTCATTCAACGATAAAATGGCAGGTGGACTCGGTCACTTCGTTCCTGAGCCAAAGAAAGCAATTGAATACAGATTAAGTTCTAAGAAATAATATAAGACTACAGTCGTGCTCGAAGATATTGTTTTGGATAATCAATATCATCGTTAAGTTTCTTTGCTGCTTCGAATGGCCAGTAAGGATTACGGAGAAATTCCCTGCCGAGCAGGACTAAGTCTGCGTGATTATCAGCTATAATTTCCTCTGCCTGTTCTGGCTGAGTGATAAGTCCTACAGCACCTGTGAGAATATCAGCTTCACGTTTTATCTGCGATGCAAACGTCACCTGATAACCCGGTGCTACAGGAATCTTTGCTCCGCTGACGTTACCTCCGCTTGAACAATCAATTAAATCTACTCCTGCATCTTTAAGTAATTTTGCAAATGCTACAGAATTTTCAACAGTCCATCCTCCATCAGTCCAATCGGTAGAAGATATTCTTACGAACAAAGGAATGCCATCAGGTATTACATCTCTTACAGTCTTAGTGATTTCCAACGCAAGTCTGCATCTGTTCTCAAAACTTCCGCCGTAATTATCTTTTCTGAAATTTGAAAGCGGCGAAAGAAATTCGTGGACAAGGTATCCGTGTGCGAAATGAAGTTCGATTACTTTATAACCTGCAAGGATGCTTCTCATTGCTGCCAGGCGGAAATCTTCAACAGCTTTTTTAATATCATCAATACTCATCTCGACGGGTTCAGTATACTTTTCTGAGAAAGCGACTGCTGACGGAGCGTAAGTTTTCCATCCGCCGTCTTCTATTGAAGTTGAGCCATCAATTTCCCACCCTAAATGTGCGGAGGCTTTTCTACCTGCGTGAGCAAGTTGAATTCCCGGCACACAATTCTGTGAAGTCAGAAAATTCGTTATCTTTTTGTAGACGTATGTCTGTTCATCATTCCAGATACCGAGGTCACCTAAAGATATTCTTCCTTCGGGACACACTGAAGTTGCCTCCTGAATAATTAAACCTGCACCTCCCGTTGCACGCGTACCAAGATGTACTGTATGCCATTGAGTTGGAAAGCCTTCTACCGCAGAATACATGCACATTGGCGAAACAGCTATTCTGTTCTTAATTTCTACTCCACGAATCTTTAAAGGTGAAAATAATTTGCTCATAATCGATATTTTATATTAATCAAAAATCAGAAATTAGAATAACAAATTAAAGTGTATAAATACGAGAGATTATATTTATGGAATTATAGAAGCAGATTTTAAGTTTTAAAAGTAAAGAAAGGTATTATGAACATATACAAATTAATCATAGTAATAATTGTATTACTGATAACACAAAGAGGAATGACACAAATTCACACAGAGAATATAGAATACAAGGACGGAGATTATGTTCTTGAAGGATACATCGCTTACGATGAATCGTTTACGGGAGAGCGTCCCGGAGTATTAGTCGTGCATGACTGGATGGGAGTTGGAGAATACTCAAAGATGAGATGCGAGATGCTTGCAAAACTCGGATACTTTGCTTTTGCAGCAGATATATACGGAAAAGGAGTCAGACCTACCACACCTGATGAAGCGGGAAAGCAAGCAGGCAAATACAAGGGTGACAGAAATCTATTCAGGAGCAGAGTGAATGCAGCGCTTGACGAGATGAAGAAGCAGAAGCTAGTAAACAAATCAAAGATTGCGGCAATCGGATATTGCTTCGGCGGAACGGGAGTGCTTGAACTTGGCAGGAGCGGTGCTGACATTAAAGGTATAATAAGTTTTCACGGAAACCTTGACACACCGACACCGAACGATGCGAAGAATATAAAAGCAAGAATACTGATATGCCACGGCGGAGCAGACCCGTTTGTTCCTGCGGAACAGGTAAAAGCTTTTGATGATGAGATGAAGAATGCTAACATAAATTACAGATTTATTTCTTATGAGGGAGCTGTCCACAGTTTTACTAATCCGTTTTCAGGAAACGATCCGTCAAAGGGAGCAGCTTATAATGAAAAGGCTGATAAGGATTCCTGGGAAGACATGAAGAATTTCTTTGCAGAGATATTTTAAAGAATAATAAATTCGGGAATCGGCAAATGCCGGTTCCTGAATTATCAGAATTTTGCCGAACAGTAAAAAACTTTATACTCAAATACAAATTACTAATTTTTCCATAAAAATCTGCATTTCATTTAGAAAACAAACTAACTATATTTGTACTGTAGTTATGAAACATCCTGCCCTAATAAGGCTACATATTGAAAATAAAATAGACAATTCAATTTCGTTATTTGGAGGAATAAAATCGAAGTTTGAAACAAAATCCTATTCCCCAAAAGTAACTTTTAATAATAATATACTATGAAGAAGAAATTATTAATAAGAGATTTAACAATCCGCGACGGCCAGCAATCATCCTTTGCCACACGTATGACTCAGAAACAGATTGACAGAGTACTTCCGCTTTACAAAGATGCTAACTTTTATGCCGCAGAAGTATGGGGCGGTGCAGTTCCCGATTCAATTATGCGTTACCTTAATGAAGACCCTTGGGACAGACTCGATAAAATCAAAGCTGGTTTCGGAGACAAGACAAAACTTACTGCTCTTTCGAGAGGAAGAAATCTGTTTGGTTATTCACCTTATCCTGAAGATGTGATTGAAGGGTTTAACAGATTAGCCATTAAAGGCGGTATAGACATTATGAGAATCTTTGATGCGCTGAACGACCTGGACAATATGCAGACAACGATTGATTACGTGAAAGCAAACGGCGGTATTGCAGACTGTGCTGTATGTTACACAGTTGACCCGCATTTTACTTTTGCCGACAGGGTTAAAGGAATATTTTCAGGCGTGAAGATTCCGCCGAAGATTTTTACAGTTGACCACTTCGTTGAGAAATGCAAGAAGCTTGAAAGAATGGGAGCCGATATAATTACGATTAAAGATATGGCAGGACTTATTCCTCCCGATGTTGCATCACCATTAATTAAGAGATTAAAAGCAGAGACAAAAGTTCCTATAGATTTACACACACACTGCACTCCGGGTTACGGTCTTGCATGTATACTGGTTTCGATAGTAAACGGAGTTGACATTGTTGACACTGTAATCGGAAACTTTGCAGGTGGACCTGCAGCACCATCTTTTGAACTTGTTCAGATATTCTGCGATAAACTCGGAATTGAAACAGGTGTGAACCTTGAAAAGGTTGTAGAGATTAACAAACATCTTTTTGATATCAGAAAAGAGCTCGATAAGTTTGACGAAGCAAAGCAATTCCCGTTCGATATAGATATTGCAAATTATAAATTAACAAAAGATCAGTCTGATTTATTCGACCGTGCGATTGATGCGGCAAAGAATGACAGGATTGATGAGACTACAAAGTTATGTCAGGATATTGAACTGATGTTTAACTATGCAGGGCCCGATGAGATTGTTAAAGCTGCACAGATACCGGGCGGCATGTACACGAATATGCTTGCACAGTTAAAGCAGTTAAAGCTTGACCATTTGCTTGAGAAGGTTTTGAAGACTGTTCCGAGAGTGCGACTTGATTCAGGTTTACCTCCGCTTGTGACTCCGACGAGTCAGATTGTAGGCGTGCAGGCAGTTTACAGTGTGGTATCAGAAAACAAAGGCGAAGATTTTTACAACAATAAGTCAACTCAGTTCGTAAACCTTGTAAAGGGTGTTTACGGCACGACTCCTTATCCGATAAATCCTGATTTCAGGGAAATGATTTGCGGGACTAAGGTAGAAAGTCCTTACGATGTATCGAAGTACAAGAAACAGGACAATCCAACCTTGCCTGAGTATGAAGACGTGAAGCTTGCAAAGGATGAGAAGGAAGAATTGCTTCTTGAACTTTTCCCTGCAGTAGCAGCGGGATTTCTGAAGAATAAGAGAGAAGTTGAATACAAGAAGATACTTGCAGAATTAAGAGCTAAAGAAGAGATTGTGGAAAGACAGGTACACGCCGAAGCAGAGATTTATAATTCTTTGAGTGATGATGAGAAGAAGACAAAGCTGCTTGAGGGATTGTATAATAACTGGTAGGAGATTGAATTTAGAATTTAGGAGTTAGAATCTAGAAGTTAGGAGTTAATTTAAGAAAGAGATTATTCACCACAGAGCACACAGTACACAGAGAAAAGAGTTTTTTAGGCTAAGAGATATTAATAGTAGAGATTCCTGCTAAAAGCATGCAGGAATGACAGGAAATAAGACGAACATTTTATAAAATATATTTTAATTTAACGGAGTTATAATGTCAATCAACGATAAAATTAAAGAACTATTTGAGCTGAGAGATCAGGCCAGATTAGGCGGCGGTGAAAAAAGGATTAAAGCCCAGCACAGGAAAGGCAAGCTCACAGCACGCGAAAGAATTGACCTTTTGCTTGATGACGGAAGTTTTGAAGAATTTGATATGTTTGTTTCGCACAGATGTATTGATTTTGGTTTGGAAGAAGAAACATATTTATCAGACGGTGTTGTTACGGGATACGGGACCATTGACGGAAGACTTGTTTACGTCTTCTCTCAGGACTTCACAGTATTCGGCGGTTCACTTTCTGAAATGTATGCACAGAAGATTTGTAAGGTGATGGATATGGCGATGAAAGTCGGCGCACCTGTAGTCGGTATAAACGATTCAGGCGGTGCAAGAATTCAGGAAGGTGTGAAATCACTCGGCGGTTACGCTGATATTTTCCAGCGCAACGTTATGGCATCGGGTGTCATTCCGCAGATTTCAGCAGTGTTTGGTCCGTGTGCGGGCGGTGCAGTTTACTCCCCTGCTCTCACAGACTTTATCATAATGTCTAAACAGACAGGATATATGTTTATCACAGGTCCGAAGGTAGTGAAGACAGTAACGGGTGAATCCGTAACAGACGAAGAACTCGGCGGTGCTTATGTACACGCTACTAAGTCAGGTGTTTCGCACTTCACGGTTAACAACGAAGAAGACGGAATTATGCTTACAAGAAAACTTCTTTCGTATTTACCACAGAACAATCTTGAAGACCCACCGCAGTATCCGTGCAGTGACCCTATTGACAGAATTGAAGATTCACTTAACGAAGTTATCCCCGAAAGTGCGAACAAACCTTATGATATAATTGATGTAATTGATTCTATAGTTGACGACGGAGAATTTCTTGAAGTGCAGGCAGGTTATGCGAAAAACATCGTTACAGGTTTTGCAAGAATGAACGGTTCGACAGTCGGCATAGTCGGCAACCAGCCGAAGTTTCTCGCAGGTGTACTCGATATAGCAGCATCGCGCAAGGCCGCAAGGTACGTGAGGTTCTGCGATGCCTTCAACATTCCGATAGTAACACTCGTTGACGTTCCGGGATACTTACCGGGCACGGCGCAGGAATACGGCGGCATCATCATTCACGGTGCAAAACTTCTTTATGCTTATGCAGAGGCGACGGTTCCGAAAGTTACAATCATACTGCGCAAGGCATACGGCGGTGCATACGACGTGATGGGTTCGAAACATTTAAGAGGCGATTTAAACTACGCGTGGCCGTCGGCTGAAATTTCCGTAATGGGACCGAAGGGCGCGATTGAAGTTTTATATTTCAGAGAGCTGAAAGAAATCACAGACGATAAAGAGAAAGCAAAGTTCGTAGCAAAGAAGGAACAGGAATATAGGGAAAAATTTGCAACACCTTACGAAGCCGCAAAGTATGGGTATATAGACGACGTGATAGAGCCGCGTAACACAAGGTTCAGAATTATTAAAGCATTGCAATCTTTGGCAACCAAGAAGCAAACCAATCCGCCGAAGAAACATTCAAACATTCCATTATAGGAGACGGATATGGGACTTTTAAATAAAAAGACGAAGAAGAAAGAAGATGCAAAGCCCGTTGCTTCGAAAACAACGGCGAAGAAATCTTCCGACGACGAAGTAGCAGTTGCGATTGCAACGGCGATATATTTATACACTCAGCAGGAAGTGAGCGAAAAGCAGGATTTGAAGATGACAATCAAAAGGATTGATAAGCCATATTCACCCTGGAGTTCAAAAATTTATATGATGAGGAAGTGGCCTCGCTAAAGCAGCATTGATAAAACAAATTAAAGTTTAAGAATATGAAACAGTTTAAAATAACAGTTAACAACAACCCATACGAAGTGAACGTGCTTTCGTTTGAAAACACAAAGGTAAAAGTGGAAGTAAACGGCAAGCCGTATGAAGTAGGTCTGGAAAAATCCGAGACAGCATCGAAGACGCCTACACTCGTGAGAGAAAAAGCAGCAACAACGAGCGGCGGAGACTCATCGAAGTCGACAGCACTTACGAGCAGTCCATCGGAACAGAAGGGTGCGGGAGTAATCAAGTCGCCATTGCCGGGTACGATTATAAAGATATTCGTAAACGTTGGCGATGCAGTGAAAGTCGGCACGAACCTGCTGACGTGGGAAGCGATGAAGATGGAAAACAATCTTACGTCGGACCGCGAAGGAAAAGTTAAGGCAATAAAAGTGAAGCCCGGCGATAATATACTTGAGGGTGATGTACTTGTAGAGATTGAATAAAGGTAATTCCTTTCAAAAAGCAGAAGGGCAGAAGACGATTGGGAGTGTTCTGTCCTTCTTGTTAAATAATCCTCACAAAATCCCGCAAATCGCATCAAATCAGATATATTTTAGCAAGAAGTTTATTCCTGTTTTCAGAAATTAAAGCATTTGTAAATTAACTGTTATTTTAATATTTTGAACTTTAAGGTTAATAATTTAAATTATTTTAATGAAGATAAAATTTACGCTTATAATACTTTTG
>JBMOHR010000125.1:0-8015 GCA_049317745.1 Ignavibacteria bacterium | reverse complement strand
GTTGTGGTTTGCTTTCAAAAGTTTGTTTGACGAATTTTGCATAGAATACATATTCGTTAACTTACTTAAATACAAAGTAGTTATGAGCTTTCCGATTTGTGAAAAAACGTCAAAAAGGAATGGGTTATACTCAGTATAACCCATTTTTTATTCTTAAAATAATTCGAGTTGCTGAGGGGGAGGTATAACTTCCATTTGTGTTTTCCCGTGAAATATTTCCATCATTCCAAATTGTTTATCTGTTATTGCCATAATTCCTACGTCGCCTCTTGGGGGCAAAACACTTTTTACTCTTTTAATGTGCACCTGTGCATTCTCGTAACTTGAACAGTGGCGTGTATATATTGAAAACTGAAACATATCAAAACCATCCTGCATTATTCCTTTTCGGAATCTTGTATAGTTTTTCCTGTCCCTTTCTGTATCAGTCGGCAAATCAAAAAATACCATTACCCACAAAATTCTGTATTCGTTTAGTCTCATTTAATCTAAATAAGGATAAACAATTTCTTTTGTTTCTCCCATAAAACATTTCGCAAGAGATGCTGTTGTCCTTTGCAATCCTACCATTAAAGGACTTTTCTCTGAAGCAAAGAATATATCAATCGTCGGAATTGATAAAAGCACTTTCTTTAATTCGGTTGTTACTTCTGAATAATCTATTCCTTGTTTTAGGATATTTAATATTACTTCATCAACAAATGGTCGGTACGGTTCCATAATGTCATCAGCAAGACAGTATGCATTGTATTTATTCTTATGATGTATTCCGAGTGTTGGAAGTAATCCCGAGGCAACCAGTCCTCTTGCAACAATAGCTCTTAATATTGCATATCCATAATTTAAAAGATTATTAGGCGGTAATCCAAACCTGTCCCTTGTGAATTTAAGTTCTTTGGGGAATAGGTTTTTCCAATAGTAAGCAGAAGCCCTTGCTTCAAGATTCTTGCTGTCGTTAGATTTCACTTCGTTAACCCAAGCAAACATATTTGCAGAATTCAAATTATTCTTTTTAAGTAATGATGCCTGATTATAAATCTTAGCAGAAACAGTTTGCTGCCAGAGGTTTTTAATCAATGGTTTTTTGGCAGTGATTTGTTCTTTAAATCTTTCCGACTGTACAGAATTCCCGTCAAGGTTCAAGAGCATTGATGTCGGCATATGTTTATTGTTACACAAAATAATTGCAACATTGTTTTCAATCAGTTTAGCAATAAGATATTGAGAAATTGTAACACCATGATGGTCTATAATAACAACTCCAATATCTTCTATGGGCGAAGAAATAGTTTCTTCAATACCTTTCTCGGGATTTTGCCTTTTAATCTTCATTTGTTCATCTTGCGAAAATAGATAACACGGATTCCCAAAGTACAGAGTTTTCTTAATCATAAGAGTAAAATGGATTGATATTACCCAGTTTATCAATATTCATTTTAATACACGATTTCTTAATCAAGTTATCATCCCAAGCTTTAAATTCTTCATTTGGTTCTAAAATATACCATGGCTTTTCAGCTTTATTATTAGCTCCTAATTCTTTGCCATTTGTATCCAGGGATTTTGAAACGAAATGAGGAACAAAGAAACATTGTTTCCCCGTACTACTCACCATTTTATAAGTCCTTTTAAAAATATTAACCTTATTATTCCAATCAATTGCCTTCTTTTCTAGTTCTTCTTCAGTAGGCATATAAACTAAATCATTTGGCGAAAGAACAATCTTCTTATATCCTTCTTTTTCCTCTGTAATTTCTTTTCCCTGAATAATTTTCTCAATTGCCTGATGAACGGATACAGAGAACATTTCACTTCTTATCCCCTCTGAATTTTCATACATAACAAAATAGACAATTCCCCCTTTATCAGTTTCTACATATTTCCCTTTAAATTTATCATCTTCTTTCTTCTTTTCATATCTTGTTACCTTTTTTATTGGTCTTCCGGCTTTCTTGAAAAGGTTTTCTAATCCTTCCCCTTCAAAGGCCTCTTTTGAATTACCGTCATATTCATCTAAATGCTTTTTTAATAAATAGGGAAGTGGTAAATTTCTTTTATCTTTAAATGAATCTGTACTTTCTAATTTCTCAAATTTCTCAATTATTTTTTCAGCATAAGGTATATTATTAATTTTGTCGTATGTAAAAGATGAATCTACCGTTACTTTCTTTGAAGCATATTCATTGAAGACTGCTATTTTAACTTTATCTATTTTGTCACCATTGACATCCAATAAAGGATTTTTAGAGAGATATTTTTTAATTGCACCGGTATCATTGTTCAGATTACTTAATAACATCTTTACTTGCTCTCTTATTATTTTATCATATATATATGCTCTTGGTTTGCCTGTCTCGTCATTTACACTTTTCTGTCTTTCTATATGAATATTAACAGCATCTATTATCTTTTTCTCTTCAATTTCTTTTAACCAAATAATTCCTTGAGGTTCTTTGAACATAGACTTCCTAACGGATAACCATTTCTTGTTAGCTTTCTGAGGCTTTAGTTCTTTAACCCATTTGCCTTCTTTGCATTCCCAGTGCAAATATTTATTCTTTGGTTTTGAGATTACCTTATTATTTGATTTAAAGGATACAATTATTTCGTTTAGTTTATCTTTTGTCTCTTTATGGAATCCGTCCCAAGGCAATTTAAACTCTCTGATTTTTCCTTTTACCAATTTTCGTTTAATGTCTTTTAATTCACTTTCACTATCAACGGAACTTAATGAATTTAAATATCTTATATGTTCTCTTGTAGTCGCGGCTATAATTAAAGCATCCAAAGCATGATGTCTATGGTCAATCCTTTTTATGTCGGTTTCAGGTTCGGGTGTCTCTAAATGGTAATTATTACGGTCATTCGCATCTTTGATTATTAATTGTTTGCCTGTAATTTCCTCTAATCTTTCAAAGCGAGGTTTCATTAAATCCTTCCATACTTTTGTTAATCCCCATTCTCTTTTCAGTTCTGCTGTTATACTTCCACCTGTATATATTATCCCTGCTTTATCTTTTACAATCGGATAAAGCAATTCAGATACTTTTCTTGTTATATATCTTGTGTCGTTTAATTGTCGGGATATAAAGTCATTTGGTACTTCATCGCATAACAAGTTTTTAAGTTTTCTTCCTCTAAAATTTGATTTGCATAATGCTACATATTCATCGTAATTTAAAATTGTAAATTCTTTGCCATTCCTATTGATTGTTTTTGGAGATTCGCTTATGAAATTTGCTGCTAACTTGTTACCTTTTTCCTTATTAATATCACTCTCGCAAATTACCAAATTCTCCATAGAGTCATATTTAAGTTTTGCCCGAGGGATTATATGTTCTAACTCATATTCATTCGTGAATAATCTGGTTATTGAAATTGCTTTTCCTGTATAAGGTGAACAGCATTTTTGCTCCAACCATAAAGCATACTTCTTTATTTCAGGACTTGTTGGTTTCCAATTGCTGTTTTCAACTTTCATTTTCTTCTCATATTCAAAATAATTTGACCCGGAAGAACTTTCATATATCCTAAACTTATCTACATCAATAGGGGAATTAGGGTTTGGTTTTGTCTCAAACGGAAATCCGTCGTTTATTAATTCAATTAGTAAATTCTTTATTCTCTCTTTGTCACGGAAATTCTTTGAACCAGTTTCAGCTAATTTCTTTCTTTCTTCTTCATTTTTCTTTAATTCTCTTCCAAGTTCTATGTGTATTTCATCTGGTCGCCCATACTTTTTCCACAAATCTTTTACTACGAATAATGTCTCTCTAATTATCTGCTCAACAATCGGATTTCTTAAACTATTATTCGGTATCAATTTCATTACATCAATATCTTTGTAATCAGTATATTTTTCATCATTCTGCCTCTCAGAATGAATTCCGTAAACAACATAACAAGATAAAGAAGTTTCCAGTCCTTGAAAATCTTCAATAACATTTAAATCGTTTCTTGCTATTTGCTCTCTTGTTCTATCATCAATGTTCTCATCATATTCCCCTGTAATAATTTTTGCAATACGGTTCGTTGTTTTATCGTTTATTAATTCACTCTTCCAATATTTCCCGCACCTCATTACTTGCAGCAATTTATTAATAGCTTTAGATGAATAAGCTGCATATTGCTTTTCTTTAAATTCGGGTTGATTTGCTAATTCTTTTATAATTTCTTCTGATAGATTAAAACCATTATTTGCATTTCTTAATGCAGTTTCTATTCCTTTCTTTGATATTTCTATATTTGATGAACTAATAGAATACATAATATGCCAAAGTCTATAAAATCTTTTCTCATCATTTAATAATTCATCTCCATCATATCCAAATTTATTAAATACTTTTCTAAAATATGCATTTGTTTCATTACCTTTTAGCTTATCTTTGGAAGCAAATAAATTTACTTTATGTGTTTTTGTCGATAGGAGCTTCTTATCAATTGTTCTTAAAATAGCTGTTTCAGAGACTTCAGCACTTTTATCAAATAAATCGAAAAGTTTTTCTTTAATATCATTATTAATGAAATCTTTAGTTACTTCATAATCTATGTGTATTTTACCGTTAATGATCTTATCTCTCTCAAGAATTCTAATATTATGAATATCCTGCCATATACGAAATTCCTGAAACTCAGGGGATGATTTTGGAGCTACTTTATATCCTTTATAAATTTCAACATTATCTTTCTTAAATTTACCCTTTTCATATTTGCATAAACTGATGGAATGTTTTTGTGACCTCAATTCCCGCTGATAGTAAATAATGTCTTTTGTAATTAAATAATAAATATCGTGAGTTTGAATTTCTTTTTGTTTTGCTTCATTATGTTTATATAACTCTAATGAAATTTCTTTTAATTTAGACGTATCTTTTAATCCCGGATAGTATTCACATTGTTTATTCCATATCTCTTCAAATTCTTTTTGATATAAACACCTATCTATTATTTGTTGTCTGATTCTGTAATTCTTATCATTTACAAGATGATTGAAAAAGTATTCACCTACATTAAGACCCGAATTCTTTATGTCTTGTTCAAGTGCAACTTTTGACATTTCCCAGTCATCTTGTTTAGGTTGCTGAAATTTAAATTTTTCTTCACCACTTTTTAATGTTTCCTTTGTAATTAGGAAATTTAACTCTTTACCTAACCATTCAGGTTTGTTTATTCGCTTTTCTTCCCAGGTATGTTTGCCAGCTTTAATAATATAAATCTTACTAAACTGTTTCTTGAAGTTCTTTTCGGATACCTCCTGTTGCTTTTCCTCAATGGAATCGACTTTTAATATCTCAACCCATTTTTCTGTTTTTTTCTCTTCATCTTCCTTCTTATCTTTTCTACTGCTTCTAAAACCCCTTCTCTGGTTCATCATATATATTATTCTAACCAACTCATTCATTGATATCTTTTCTTTCAATGCTTTCTTTCTTAAATAATATACAACCCAGTCTATAGATACTGATAATTTACCGTCCTTGTTTTTAACACCAAGAACTTTTGCCGCTTCTTCTATTGTGTTTTTGTCAATCGGGATAAAGTTATTAATATTAAATTTGAAATCTTTATTTTCTTTAAGTGCTTCTTTAAAATTATCAGGATATTCTTTATTTAACCAACCTAATATTTTCAATGCTTTAATTAACCTTGTTCTTCTTAATACATATCTCTGCTTTAATCTTCTGCTGCCTCTCTTTTGTCTTCTTGCCGCCGCTTTAGTTTCTGTTTGTCCACCGCTTTCGAATTTTTGCAGATAATCTCCGTCCACAGGAATTATCCTACTGCCCATCCATTCAATGTTTCCTTTTTCTCCAAATTCTTCTAAGTTAATAAGGCATCCGCCTATTGAATTTGTTCCGATATCAAGACCAAGAATTTTTGTCATAGTATTTTATTTTAAATTTTAATTTCTTATATTTGCAATGAAGCAAACCACAATAAGGATTATTCCGTAGTGAGGCTTTGCCTCTAGGTTTAGCCCTCAACCTCAATGGGGGCTTTTTTTAATACCTTCTTTAAACTAATATTTCAAACTAAAACTATATTATCATCTCATGATAATTTATCAGCAGCTTATTTTATGCATAATTATCCTTATTACTAATCATCGTTTGCATTAGTGATTTCCCAATCTCACTAAACTTTGTCAACCCTCCGTAATTAGATTAAGGATTTGTGGAGTGTAATACAGTACGAGGCTCTCGAAATCCGTTCTGAAAAATTAAGCATAATATACATTATTTGCAATTTAATTTCCTGTTCTACTTATATGCAATTCCGATGGGATTGTGCTTTGCGGAGTGTTCACTTCTACTGATATTCAATCCCGTTGGGATTTATAAACTTCAACTGAATAAGATATTAGTCATTGCTCAATTAAGTTTGTAATCCGTGCAAATCCGTTTAATCCGTGTAAATCTGTGTTCTATTTAAAAATCGAGATGAGATAGGGAACTTCAGTGAAAAGATATACTAATATGCAATCCCGATGGGATTGTATTTTGTGGCGTGTTCACTTCTACTGATATGCAATCCCGATGGGATTTATAAACTTCAGGGATTTATGTTTACTCTCTTTTCATTCAATTTATATATCTGTGATTATCCGTTCAATCTGCGGAAATCAGTGTTCCATTTCTCATATTTTAATAATATATCTGGATATCAGTACTTGGGAAACTCCATTCTTAATTACTGACCAAAACGTCAATAAATTGAAATTATGTGTAATTTGGCTGAAAATAATTTGCACGCGCCTGTTACTTTCCCATATAAATCAAGGAAAGCTTAGCCAAATCTCTCGACTATAATGCGGTGCCCTTTAATGACTCTCTCGTATGGAATGCGGTTAGTGTGCGGTGGTAATGCGGTGGTTTTAGGTTAAAAGTGCGGTGATAGTGCGGTAGTACTGCGGTGGGATATTCAAAACCAATATATTTTTGCGCTTTTTAAGAATTCTACTGCTAAAAACGGTATTGATTGTTGTAATCATCTTGATTATCTTAAGTATGTTAATATACTAAATTGTAACTTCAATAGCAAGATAAAAGTTCCCTTAATTATTTAAATTATGGCAAAATTTATTCCTTCGGTAATCGGTAAGATTATTGGCAAGATCGGTGCTACAACTTTCTTCGATAGAGGGGGTGAACACTTCGTTAAACCTTCAAAAGGAGAGCATAAAAAGTCTCGCGCTAACTCTGTTCCCGCTGCAAATAACAGGAAAAAGTTTGCGCAGTCACACTATTTTGCAAAATCTCTTAAACTTCATAAAGAACTTGCCGCCTTTTGGAATGCTATTAACATTAAAGGTTCGTCTGCTTATTTTAAGCTGCATGGCTTTAATAGAATGAGGTGCTCCGTCGATTCACTTACTCAGGACAATGGCATTACTCCCTCAGGTATCAATATCGGCGTAGAAGACATTTCTCTTAATACAAATATTCTGTCATTCAAATACAAACTCTTTCGCACTTACGAAGGATATATGGAATTGCCTTATAAACTTTTCATTGTCGCATACCTGAACATTGAACCTTTATCTCAGAAAGAACATAATTATGTTTCTCATTTTCGCTCTCTTGAAATTGCAGAGGAGTCTGAAGATTATAATCAGGTGAAAGTTGAATTTATGGAATCACTCGCCGATAAAGATATTCCCGAACTTAAGAAACTTTACTTCTTCATTGCTGCTGTAAAGAAGATTCCTGGCAGATCTGCCTACGAATGGTCTTCCTCATTCGTCAAGTCTTTTGACATTTCCACTTTTGAAAAAGGATGGTATAACTCTTTTGAATTAAAGTAATCTATAACTCCTTATCTAATTTATTCAACATTGATTGTTTTATGTTATTAGTATAAATTAATTTTTTACAACGGCTTATTCTCTATAATATAAATTTTAAACTTATGAATATTAAAGCTGTTTTCCCGGGTCAATACCTTCAGGGTCAAGGTGTGCTGAATGAATTACCTGCATTAATAAATCTCTTTGGTAAAAAGGGTTTAATCCTTGG
>JBMOHR010000124.1:0-8027 GCA_049317745.1 Ignavibacteria bacterium | reverse complement strand
GTTTTGATGTTTTCGAAACACAAAGTTAACAATAAACTAATTTCTATTTAGTTTAATTATTCTTATATTTGCTCATGAATGGCAAATTGAAACCTCATATAATTACAAGTTTAAAGGATGTTGCAGGGGATGAATACGTCTTCACCGATGCTGAGAATATCGATAAGTGTTCGCGCGACGAGACCGAAGACTTTTCATTTCCGCCCGATGTGGTTGTGAAGCCTGCGACGGCTGAGGAGATTTCGAAGATTCTGAAACTTGCTAACGAAAACCTGATTCCCGTTTATACGCGCGGAGGGGGTACGGGGCTTTCGGGCGGGGCTTTGCCGGTTCACGGCGGTATTGTGATTTCGATGGAGAGGTTCAACAAAATTCTTGAGGTTGATGAACATAATTTTCAGGCAGTTGTTCAGGCTGGTGTTATCACTCAGGTTTTTCAGGAGGAGCTTGAAAAGGTGGGGCTGTTCTATCCCGTTGACCCTGCATCGCGCGGGAGCTGTTTCATCGGCGGGAATGTTGCCGAATGCTCGGGCGGTCCGCGTGCGGCAAAGTACGGCGTCACGAGGAACTACATTCTGGGTCTCGAGTTTGTTACGCCGACGGGGGAGATTATTTTCACGGGCTCGCGAACTATTAAAAACGTTACGGGCTACAGCATTGCGCAGCTTCTTTGCGGAAGCGAAGGCACGCTTGGCATCGTTACGAAAATAGTTTTCCGTGTGCTTGCTCTGCCGAAACATAAGATGATACTTTTGATTGCTTACAATAACGTGAAGGACTGCATTTCTTCTGTGGCTGAAATTTACAGAAGCGGTGTGAATCCCGCGGCGCTGGAATTTCTGACGAAGGATGCAATTAAGGCTTCGGAAAATCAGCTCGGAAAAAGTTTTCCGAACAGCGATGCAGAAGCACAACTTTTGATTGAACTCGACGGAAACAATATTGACGTGCTCAACTCCGACGTACAGGTAATTGCCGACACGGTGGCGAAGTTTTCTGCCGCAGACATCATTCTTGCAGAAGACAGGGGCAAAATGGAAGAGCTGTGGGCTTTGAGGCGCTCGGTGGGCGAGGCGGTGAAGTCGATTTCCACTTACAAGGAAGAAGACACAGTGGTCCCGCGTGCGAAACTGCCCGAACTGCTTCAGGGAATAATGGACGTTTCAAAGAAATACAACATAAGGATAATTTCATACGGACACGCAGGCGACGGAAACCTGCACGTGAACATTCTGAAGGAAAAGCTCAGCGATGAATACTGGAACACGAACGTGAAACTTGCGATAAAGGAAATCTTCGAGCACACTGTGACGCTCGGCGGGACAATCTCCGGCGAACACGGCATCGGCTACTCGCAGAAAGAGTTTCTGTCCATCGCGCTTTCAAAAGAAGAGATACAACTTTTAAAGAATATTAAGAAAACATTCGACCCGAATAATATTTTAAACCCGGGCAAAATATTTACAGATTAATATGATATCATTCGAAACCCAGTATAGGATACTTTATGCCCATACAGATGTGATGGGAGTAGTAAACAACGTTCGCTACCTTGAGTTTTTCGAGGCAGGAAGGAATGAACTGATGCGCTCGATGGGCTATCCTTATCCGCAGCTTGAAGCACAAAATATTGCTTTGCCTTTGGTGGAAGCACATATTAATTTCAAAACGCCCGCAAGGTACGACGATATAATCCGAATCGTGGCAACGCTGAAAGATGTACCGACTGTGAGAATAAAGATTGACTATGAAATCTTCGTCGGGGAAAGGCTTGTGGTGACGGGGTACACGACGCATTCGTTCCTCGACCTGAAAAAGTTTAAGCCCGTAAGACCGCCGGAGGATTTTATGGATGTTGTAAGAAAACTAATGAAAAATTAAACAAACAATATGTCTAACAAAACATTCTATCGCAATTTCGATTTTAAAGCTGCTGAGAAAATTATCAGGCAGGCATTGAAAGAAGACGTCGGTAAGGGTGACGTTACAACAGATTTATTAATCCCAAAGAATAATATGTCTGTCGCAAATTTAATGATGAAAGAACCTGGTGTTGTTGCAGGTATAGAGATTTTTAAACTCGTGCATAAGATTGTTGACCCGAAGACTGTTGTGCACACTGTTTGTCCCGAAGGTCAGACAGTGAAGAAGTGCGCAAGGATTGCTCAAATCAGTGGAACTTCAAGAAGCCTTTTAAAAGCAGAGCGCCTTTCACTGAACATTATACAGCGAATGAGCGGAATCGCAACTGCCACTTTCAGTATGACTAAGAAACTGAACAACCCATCAATCAAAATCGTGGACACACGCAAGACAACACCTAACTTCAGGATGTTCGAAAAGCTTGCCGTGAAAATCGGCGGTGGTGATAATCACCGTTTCGGACTGTATGATATGATGCTCATAAAAGATAATCACATCGAAGCAAACGGCGGTATCGAGAACACTTTATTGAAGTTGAAAAAATCTAAAATATCACGGGAACTAAAAGTGGAGATCGAAGTACAAAATCTAAATGAACTTCAAACCGTGCTTATACTCGGCAAGGGGATTGTAGATATTGTGATGCTTGATAATTTTTCTATAGAGAATATAAAGAAAGCTGTAAAATTAAATAATAAGAAGTTTAAGATTGAAGTATCAGGAGGAGTCAATTATCGAACAATAGGGAACTTTAGTTCAATTAAAGGCATTAACATTATATCGGTGGGGGCGTTAACTCACTCGGTTCGGTCGCTGGATTTGTCGTTAGATTTTATATCTTGACATAAAATATATAAAAACTTAAATTATTTACTATTATTTAATAACTAAAACATTATGCTATGAAGAACTTGAAGTACAAGCTTAATTTTTTGTTGGCTATTCTTATTACTGTTTCTTTAGTAGTTTCCTGCGGTAAGTTAAAAGACTTAGCTAAGGAAGAAACCAAGAAAGAAGACACAAAAACAACAGAAACCAAGAAAGAAGACACAAAAACAACAGAAACCAAGAAAGAATCTTCTTCTAAAAAAGAAGGTGAAGCAAAACTTTATTTCTGTGAGCAATACAAAAACGGCGAAGAAGTCGGTGTAAGTGAAAGATTTACTCCGGGCTGGCTGACAGTAATGCTCGATACAAGACCCGCAGGTACAAAACTTGGAACAGGAAAAGTTGAACTTAAACTTTCCAAGATTAAAGATGCTTCAGGAAATGATATCAGCGAAAAAATTATAAGAACAGTTCCGTTTGACGTTCAGGCAGACTGGGATTATACTTACTTTACAGATAAAAAGAATTTGAAATTTGACTCACCCGGTACATACAGAGTTGTTTGCCAGAAAAAAGACGGCACACCAATCGCAACAGGTGAAGTTGAAGTAGTTCCGAAATAAATTTTATTATTAACTAAATTAAAAGGGTCATCATAAGACCATAAGGAGAAAAAATGAAGAAATTATATGTATTTTTTTCAATCTTTGCAGTCCTTGCTATGTTTGGGGTAACATCTAACGTACAGGCACAAAACGGTCCGGTTCTTTATTTCTGTGAGAAATACGGAAACGACGGAGAAGTAGGTATCAGCGATAGATTCACTACCGGTTACTTAACAGTAATGGTAAAATGTGATTATGCACTTGGATTAAAGAACGTTACTATTCAGTTCGATAAATACAATGTAACATCAAAATCATTTGAATACTACAAGAAATTTACTTACGTAATTGAACCTACAATGAAGTATGTTTATTTCGCAAAGAATTCAACAAGCGATATGAAGTTCAATGATCCCGGAATCTATAGAGTATTCTTACTCGACGAAAACGGTCAGACTGTAACAAGTTCATTGATAGAAGTCATCAATTAATAAATTTCTATATTTTTTATATAAAGGTTATTCCTTATTTTAGGAATAACCTTTTGTTATTTGAATGATAAGCATGGCCAATAAGCATGATTGATAAGTTAAAGTCGCTGTCTAAAGATACACTGCTCTACGGTACCAGCACTATACTCGGAAGATTCCTTAATTTTCTGTTCGTTCCTATTTATACTAACCTTTTTCTGCCTGCTGAATTTGGTATAGTAGCTAACATTTATGCCTACATCGCAATTTTAAACGTATTCCTTACTATCGGACTTGAATCGGGTTACTTCAAGTTTGCATCAACTCTTGAGGTCGGCACGGAGAAGGAAAACTTCTCGCACCCTTACATTGGCATTTTTCTTAATTCATTACTGATGTCGGGAATCCTTTTCGTATTCTCAACAGGACTTACATCAGTTTTTCAGATAGACGTTTCTCGCGGTATTCTCTTAAAATATACCGCATTAATCCTTTTCTTCGATGCAGTTACTATCGTTCCGTTTGCTTATCTGCGCCTTCAGCATAAACCGATGAAGTTTGCAGCTATAAGACTCGTTAACATAGTTGCTACAGTTGTCTTTAATCTTCTGTTCATAGTTGTATTAAAGAAGGGGATTGAGTATGTCTTTATCTCAAACGTTATAGCATCAGGGTTAACCTTCATTCTTCTGCTTCCGATTGTATGGAAAAACATTAAGATATCTTTCAATAAAGAACTCGTTAAAGAACTTCTTAAATTTTCATTGCCATACATTCCCGCAGGTATCAGTTCTAATATCATTCAGGTAGTTAATCGTCCAATTCTTACAGCATTAACAAACGATTATACTGTCGGAGTCTTCCAGGCAAATTACCGCCTGGGTATATTTATGATGCTATTCGTCTCAATGTTTGAGTTTGCATGGCGTCCGTTCTTTCTGCAGAATGCAAAAGATCCGAATGCCAAGGAACTGTTCGCAAAAGTTATGACTCTTTTTCTCGTTATCGCATCAGTTATATTCATATTCCTAACATTGTTCATAGATAATATTGTAGCTATTCCTTTACCTCATAAGGGCTACCTTGTGGGAAAAGCATACTGGGGTGGTCTCAGCATTGTTCCGCTGGTTCTGCTTTCCTATATCTTCTACGGAATTTACATTAACCTTATGGCAGGAATATATATTGAGAAGAAAACAAAGTATCTGCCTTACATAACAGGAGGTGCAGCTTTAATAAACGTTGCCGCTAACTTTATTCTTATACCTATTATGGGTATGATGGGAGCTGCAATTACTACATTATTAAGCTACATCACAATGACTGTCGGAATATATTTCGTCTCTCAGAAATTTTATAAGATTCAGTACGAGTACAATAAGATTTTATTCATATTCGTTCTTCTTGCCGCAACAGTAGTCTCTTACTTCTTCCTGAAGTACTTCGATTATCTGCTGCTCAAGATTGCAATCTTTATAATAATCACAAGTTTGATATTTATACTTAAAATCGTCGACATTAAAATCATTAAGAGGTTCTTCTGATGAAAAATATTCTTACATTTATATTGCTGGTTTTCGCATCATCGGTCTTTGCTCAGTTTACAAACCTGTCTTTTGAAACAGGTAACACGATGCTCGTAAAAGAGTACCTGAATTTACTGAAAGATAAACAAGTTGGTATTATCACAAACAGTACCGGCGTTGATAAAACAGGAAAGCATATTATCGATATGCTCGTTGAGAATAAAGTTAACGTCACAAGAATCTTCACTCCCGAACACGGCTTCTCCGCAGATGATACTTATAAAACATCGGGCATAGAAATCCCCGTCACCTCTTTGTACGGAAGCAAATACTCTTTTACAAAGAATGATGTCAGTGATGTGGATGTTCTGATTTTTGACATACAGGAACTTGGAGCCCGCTTTTATACTTACACTTCTACCTTGTACCTGACAATGCAGGATGCAAAGAAGTATGGCAAGGAATACATCGTTTGCGACAGACCTTCTGTAGCCGACATACATAACACAGAAGGATTTATGCTCGATGATAACTTTTCCTCATTCGTCGGAAAAATACCTACTCCTGTGGTTTTTGGTTTAACAATAGGGGAACTGGCAAGTTACCTTAACGGTGAGTATGTAAATAATGACAAGTTTAAGGTTATTAAGATGAAAGATTATGATTCCAATATTAAATATGAGAACCTTATGAGCACATGGATAAACCCGTCACCGAGTATTACTTCGATTGAAAGTGCAAGACTCTATCCCGCACTCTGTTTCCTCGAAGGTACAAGTATTTCCGAAGGACGCGGGACATCCACTCCATTCCAGGTGCTCGGTTCGCCGTTCGTTAAAAGCGATGAACTCTTAAAGAATCTTAATGACTTTGATTTGCAAGGCATCTCATTCGAAAAGACAGAATTCGTCCCTGACCAGTCATTGCTCCCTTCATACACTGCAATGAAATTTATCAGTGTCGTATGTTATGGAGTTAAATTGAAAGTAACAGATATGTTTAAATTCAAACCATTCGAGACATCTGTAGCAGTACTTCTTGCACTGAAGAAATCTTCATCAAAGTTTGCCTGGACGAATAAGAACTTTATCGATAAACTCGTTGGTACAAATAAACTCCGCACAATGATTGATAATGGTTCAACATTAAACGAAATCATTTCCGAATCTGATAAGGATGCCCGTAGCTTCAAGGAAAAAACAAAGCCCTACTTATTGTATTAAGTAAGGCTTCTTATTTCAAATCTCTAACCCAGAAGAATATCTTCTCTATTTCTCCGTTTCGTAAACCGCCATCGCCGTTATATTAACTATATCATCAACATAGTTTCCGGGTCCGAGTAAATATACCGGATTCTTTATGCCAAGTAATATAGGACCAATCGCAACTGCACTTCCAAGACATGCAAGCAGTTTATAAGCTATGTTCGCAGATGTCAGGTCAGGACAAATCAGTACGTTTGCTTTTTCCTTCAGGTCGCTGAACGGGAAATATTCCGAAATCATTTCAGGATTGAGTGCAGTGTCTGCCATCATTTCACCTTCAACTACTAAATCAGGCCTCTTCTTCTTTATAATCTCAGTTGCCACTCTCACTTTATCCGAATACGGATGCTTTGTACTTCCGAAGTTACTGAAAGAAAGCATTGCAATTCTCGGTGTTACGCCGAGTTTCTTTACCTTGTCAGCTACAAGCAGCGCAATCTCTGCAAGCTGTTCGGCATTCGGATTTATGTTCACAGTTGCATCTGCAATAAACACTCTCTGATTCTTGAATATCATCATATACATACCTGCAACAGTATTCGTCCCTTCGGCCTTGCCGATTATCTGCAATGCAGGCTTTACTGTATCAGGATAATGCTGTGTTAAACCCGATATCAATCCGTCAGCATCACCACTTCTTACCATCATCATTCCAAAAATATTCGGAGTCTTTATTAGTCTCTTAGCATCTAAATAAGTTACACCTTTTCTTTTTCTCAGTTCAAAGAAATCATCCGTGTATTTCTTAAGGTTTGGTGATAAAGCAGGCTCAATTATTTCTATGTCTTCTCTTTCAAAATGTAAATTGAGGTCAACGATATTCTGTACAATCATTTCCTTGTCGCCGATTAAGACAGGTTTTGCGATACCTTCATCAATTATTATCTGTGCTGCACGGAGTATCTTTGATTCTTCGCCTTCAGGAAATACTATCTTCTTGTTTACGTGTTGTGCTTTGTGAATGAAGAATCTCATTATCTCGCGTGATTTTCCGAGTCTTGCTTCAAGTTTATCCTTATACTCTTCAAAGTCCAATATTGGATTCTTTGCAACACCTGTAAACATAGCAGCTTCTGCAACCGCAGGTGCTTCCCATAAAAGTACTCTTGGATCGAATGGCTTCGGAATAATGTATTCCTTCCCGAATTCAATCTTGCTTCCGCCGTATGTTCTTATAACGGAATCAGGAATATCTTCCTTCGCAAGTTTGGCAAGTGCCATTGCCGCAGCAATTTTCATTTCGTTGTTAATCGTCGATGCTCTTACATCGAGTGCACCTCTGAATATAAACGGAAATCCCAGTACGTTATTTACCTGGTTTGGATAATCACTTCTGCCTGTTGCCATAATGATATCATCACGTACCGATTTAGCATCCGGATATGTAATCTCAGGGTCAGGGTTTGCCAT
>JBMOHR010000123.1:0-8061 GCA_049317745.1 Ignavibacteria bacterium | reverse complement strand
GAAGAAACAGAGGTTTTGAGGCTTCCACAGGTGATGTTCTGATTTTTTTTAATGCTGATACGTTCGTTGAGGATGCGGGAGGATTTTTTGAGAAAGCACTTGCAGCAATCAATACAGACGGAGTAGCAGCGATAGCTTGTCCGGTAAAAGTATTTCCGTCAGAGGAAAAGTTTCAGGATAAGTTATTTCATTTTACTTACAACAATTACGTAAGGCTTTTGAACTTTGCGTTTATGGGAATGGGAAGAGGCGAGTGTCACATAATAAGAAGAGAAGCGTTTGTGGAAGCAAAGGGATACAATGAGATATTAGGAGCGGGCGAAGATTTTGAGTTGTACACGAAATTAAGGAAGATAGGTAAGATAAAGTTTTGCAAGGAATTACTGGTTTACGAATCACCGAGAAGGTACAGGAGATACGGATACGTAAAAGTGTTTTATGACTGGGCGAAAAATTCAATATGGATTACGTTGTTTAAGAAATCACTTTCCAAGGAATGGGAAGCGGTGAGATGAAGTTTTTTAAAGTTCTTTCAAATAGCAGTGAGGCGGGAGTTAAAGCGAGGTTGGGAGTTGTAACGACTGACCATTCCGAGATAGAGACGCCAGTGTTTATGCCCGTTGGGACGATTGGTACAGTTAAGGCAGTTAAGAACTCCGAACTTGAAGACTTAGACGCACGTATAATACTTGGTAACACATACCACTTGTATTTGCGTCCGGGGAACGAAGTTATGGGTAATGCAGGAGGTCTGCATAAGTTTATGAACTGGAACAGGAGTTTACTCACGGACAGCGGCGGATTTCAGGTATTCAGTTTATCTTCGCTGAAGAAAGTGGAAGATAAAGGAGTATTGTTCAGTTCGCATTATGATGGTTCCAAACATTTCTTTTCGCCTGAGAGTGTGATAAACACACAAAGGATAATCGGTTCGGATATAATGATGCCGCTTGACGAGTGCATTGCGACACCTGCGGAAAAGAATCAGGCGATAAAGGCACTTGAGAGGACGACACTGTGGGAGACGAAATGTTTTGAAGAGTACAAGAACACTGTACCGCATTACGGACACGACCAGAAGTTGTTCTGCATAGTACAGGGAGCGACGTTTAAGGATTTGAGGAAGAGAAGTATTGAGGAACTGATGGTGAATGATTTTGACGGTTGTGCGATAGGCGGGCTTGCAGTGGGTGAAGAGAATGAAGTGATGTATGAAGTAACGGATTACTGTACGGACTATCTTCCGAAAGAAAAGCCAAGGTATCTGATGGGAGTAGGAACTCCGATAGATATACTTGAATCGGTTGAAAGGGGAGTGGATATGTTTGACTGTGTGATGCCGACGAGGAATGCAAGGCACGGGAGGATATTCACGACGTACGGAGAGATAAACATAAGGAATGCAAAGTATGCGAATGATTTCAGGCTGATAGATGATGAGTGTCTGACGTATGCATCGAAGAATTTTACGTTTGCTTACATAAGGCATTTATTCATGGCGAAGGAACTGTTAGGACCGCAGCTTGCATCGATACACAATATAGGATTTTATTTAAAGCTGATGCGCGACATCAGGGAAGCAATAAAGCAAAACAGGTACAAAGAATTTAAACAAACATTTTTAACAAAATATAATTCAAATAAAGAAAAATGAACAATTTAGGAATCATCTTACAGGGACAGCCAATGGATTTATTGTCAACAATAGTTCCATTCTTATTAATCATCGTAGTATTTTATTTCCTTATTTTAAGACCTCAGCAGAAGAGAGCGAAGGAAAGAACAAAGTTACTCGAAGGTGTTAAAAAAGGTGACAAGATAATAACAGCAGGCGGATTACACGGAACAGTAGAAGGTCTTGAAGACAAGACAGTTTTAATTAAGATTGCTGATAACGTAAAAGTAAAGATTGAAAAGACAGGTATTGCAACGATAGTTGGATTAACAGAAACCTTAGAGAAAAAATAACAACAGCGTTTTCCAATAAATATGGATAAGATAAAGAAGTCTAAGTTAGATTCGATTGAATCGGCAATAGAAGATTTTAAGAAAGGCAAGATAATAATAGTAGTTGACGATGAGGACCGTGAGAACGAAGGGGATATGATATTCTCTGCTCAGAAGTCGACTCCGCAACTGGTTAATTTTCTTGTGAGGTATGCAAGGGGATTAATCTGTGTTCCGATGGAAAAGCAAAGGCTTGATGAACTTGGGATTGAGATGATGACTAATGATAATACTGCAAGACACGAAACAGCGTTCACAATCAGTGTAGATTATTTAGTCGGAACAACGACGGGTATATCTGCATCGGACAGACACAAGACTATAAAAGCTTTAATAGAAAAGAAGACAGTGCCTTCCACACTTGGAAAGCCGGGACATATATTTCCATTAAAAGCCGAAGAGGGCGGAGTACTGAAAAGAGCAGGTCACACTGAAGCGGCTGTAGACATTGCGAAACTTTCGGGTCATTATCCGGCGGGAGTGCTTTGCGAAGTGCTGAAGGAAAACGGAGAGATGGCAAGACTGCCAGAACTGCTTGAGATTTCGAAGAAGTTTAAACTGAAGATAGTATCGATAAGGGATTTAATTCAGTACAGGTTAAGGCAGGACATACTTGTTCATCAGGTTGTTGATGCGAATTTACCGAGCAAGTTCGGAAATTTTAACATAATAATTTACAAGAGCAATGTGGATGAGAAAGAGCATATAGCACTTGTTAAGGGAAAGGTTAAAACGAAGAAACCTGTTTTAGTAAGAGTGCATTCGGAATGTATGACGGGTGATATATTCGGTTCGATGAGATGCGACTGCAGAGAGCAGTTAACGAAGTCTATGGAGATGATAGAAAAAGAAGGCAACGGAGTAGTGCTTTATATGAGGCAGGAGGGCAGAGGTATTGGTTTGGTTAATAAATTAAAAGCATATAATTTACAGGAAAAGGGCAAGGATACCGTTGAAGCAAACGTAGAACTTGGCTTTAAGGCAGACCTGAGGGACTATGGAATAGGTGCTCAGATATTAAGAGACCTTGGATTAACCAAGATAAAACTGCTTACTAATAATCCGAAGAAAATAATAGGGCTTAATGGTTATGGTCTTGACGTAACGGAAAGAATCCCTATTGAGATTAAAGCGAATGAAATTAACAAAAAGTACTTAAAAACAAAAAGAGATAAATTAGGACACCTAATTTTAATGGATAAATCTAAAAAGAGAAATAATTAATGGAACAGGGAATCGTTTATTTAAGAAGAAACAGACTCGTGGAATTGGAGAATCAGCTTATAAATCTGAAAACTGTAGCAAGAAAAGAAATTGCTGAAGCTATTTCTGAGGCACGTTCACACGGAGACCTGTCGGAAAATGCCGAGTATGATGCAGCGAAAGAAGCACAATCGCATTTAGAATTAAAGATTGGCAAACTGGAGAATTTACTTTCGAGAGTAAAGATACTCGAGCCGGATGACATCCCTAACGGAGTTGTTTATGTACTGACGATAGTGAGAGTGTTTGATTTGAAGACAAAGGAAGAATCGACGTATACACTGGTATCACCTGATGAGGCAGATTTTGAACTTGATAAGATTTCGATAATATCGCCGCTTGGCAAGAGTCTTATAAACAAGAAAGTTGGCGAAGTTGCGAAGGTAGATGTACCTGCGGGTATAATTGAATACAAAATTCTTGAAATAACTAAATAATAAACGTTATGTTTTACAAGAAGTTTTCAGAGATAAAAGTCGGGGTGTTTATATTTATCGCGATAGTGATTGTGACTGCAACTGTATTCTGGGCAAAAGGATTTATTGTTGGAAAAGATACAAGGTCGATGGTGGTTTATTTTTCAGCAATATCCAGTCTCAACTTTGGCGACCCTGTTGCTGTGAATGGTGTAGCAAAGGGCAAGGTGACAAACATTGAACTTGAGGGAGATTCTGTAAAGGTTACATTTTCTCTTGTAAAGGATGTGAAGGTGAAGACTGACTATAATATTGAAATAGCATCACCTGAATTAATGGCAGGAAAGACGCTTTTCATTAAACCAGGAAAGGCAAAAGATGAGATTGATTATACACAGCCAATGTTCGGCAGTCTGAGTGCGGATATTTCATCTATAATGAAGACGGCAGCGGAAATGACGGGTGACGTAAAGACATTAATAACAAAGTTCAATAAGACTGCAGACAATCTTGATTTAGTACTGGTTAACATTAATGATATTATCGGTGACAAGAGAATGCAGAATGATTTAAAGTCTACATTGTCAAATCTATCCGTAACGTCGAGGAGTCTGAACGGGCTTGTAGTAGATTCGAGAAAGAACGTGAATAACTTATCGGAGAGTGCAGACAAGACGATGAAGAGTGTAAACAATATGCTCGATGAAAGTACACCAGAGTTAAAGAATACGTTTAAAGATGTACAGTCACTGACAACCAAGTTTGATTCACTTGTAACTAATCTTAATTTTATAGTTTCTGACATACATCAGCAGAAGAGCGGAGTAGGGAAGTTTCTTTATGACGATAAGTTCTTTAATAACCTTAACAAGTTAGTAGAAGAAGTGGAAAAGTTATCCACGAAAATCAGGAAAGACGGAGTGAAGATAAACCTGTTCTGAAAAAAGAGTTTAAAATGAAAAGCCCCGTATTCAACAGAGTACGGGGCTTTTTCATTATAAGATAAAATTTTGTTACAGATTAAATCCGAGGTTAAACCTGTGCGCTGCTCCGATATTCCCCAATGAATTAAAAGCATAATCCAGTTTATATTTATCAGTGAATACAATACCAATACCTGCAGAGAAACCACTAATGCCGATTGAAGAGCCTGTTTTATAATTCTTTCTTTCCGCATTGTTATATCCGAGTCTAAAGAGGACGTAATCGTTGAGAACAAATTCACCGCCTACAACAATATTTTTAAATCTTTCGAAGAAATTATCATAAGTGTCGGCAAGTCTGGCAAAACCTAAGTTAACGGTTAAAGGAAGATGTTCGAGTGATTTTGTCATACCGATTCTAATATCGAGCGGTAAACTTTCATTTGTGCTGATGTATTTCTTTACCTGAGTTCCGAGGTTTAAAACGCTAAGACCGAAATTCATTCTATGTTCGGGAATAGTATACAAAGCCCCGAGGTCGAGAGCCAAGCCAACAGAGCTGTATTCATCGATATTTGAATATATGAATTTTGCGTTAGCACCGTACTTGAAATTCTCTTTATAGACATTTGCATATCCCAGAGAAAGAGCAAGGTCAGAAGCGCCAAAGCTACCGAGGTTCTGATAACTCTCATCGTACTTATCGAAAGTACCATAATTAACGTAACGGATACCTGCACCAAAATACCCGAGTTCCTTGTATTTTTGCGAGTAAGAAACATTACCCGAATTAATATCCATCAGATATTTAAAGAAACCAACACTTGCCTGTTTACCTTTAAGAGTGGCAAGACCTGCGGGATTATAAAAAATAGCATTAACGTCGTTATCAACTGAGACGAAACTACCTGCCATAGCTGAAGAACGTGCATCAACATTGAGGTTAAGGAAGTCGTAAGTGTTCTGCTGCTGAGCTACAGATAAATTTGCTACAAAAACAATCGCAACAAAGAATGCTTTAAATAAATTACTTTTTACTGACGTCATAATATTTTCTGGTTAATTATACAGTAGTTAACCTTAATAGCTCAACTCCTTTTTTCTTTAATAATATTTAATAAATTTAATATATACAAGGGTTTTAATAAATAGAAAAACTTGTGTATATATTTTCATATTTATCATTTTCAACTGATATAGAGGTTACCCTTGAGTTCTCGGGGCCGGTTTTTACTAAATTAATAAATTCGTTAACGGGGCCTTCTTTGCCTTCGACTTCAATTTCAACATCTCCATTGTAGAGGTTTTTAACGTAACCCAATAATTCCAGAGAAGCGGCTATTTTTTGACAATAGTAACGGAAGCCTACTCCCTGTACCATACCTTTAATGATGATTTTTGTCTTTACCATTTTCGTAAATTAAAGTTTAATAATTATTCCTGTTAATTAAATCCTAACGCTGAACCTTCTTTTGATTTCAGAATAGAACTCAGAGAAAAGCAGACCGCCTAAAATTATGAATGCACCGATAATCTGGTTCTTTGAGAGCATTTCAGAGATTAAGAAGAATGCGAATATTACTGCGAAGACTTGTTCCATATTGTAAATAAGACCTGCTCTAACGGGAGTAGTGTATTTCTGGAATCTCATAGCAAGGAAAAGGGCAATGAAAGTAGAGAAGATACCGTTAAACACAATTGAGAAGAGCAAGAAATGGTTGTATTCAAACTTAAACTGACCGAGCCATAGATGTTCGAAGAACAGCATCGAGAGGAAGCTAAGGACTGTCATAGCAAGGTACTGACCGTAAATAAGAGGCATAGTGTCGCTGATGTGAGAATATTTATCGAGATAAACAATATGAAAAGCGAATGCAACAGAGCATATCATTGTGATAAAATCGCCGAAGTTTAAGTCCGTGTTCTGAACGTCAGACAGAATGAATATTCCGAACATTACAATAATAATACCGATAATATTTTCGAACTTTGGTTTTATTTTAATAATAACGATTTGAACTATGGGTATCAGAATAAGATTCGTTCCTGTTATAAACGCTGAATTTGCAGAAGAGGTGTGTTTAAGTCCAATTGTTTGAGTGAGAAAACCTACAAACAGAAAAGAACCGAGGATGATGCCTCTTGTAACTTCGACTCTTTTGAACGTCGTAATCCGTTTTCTGTAGACAGCGAGAAATATTGCTAAAGTGATGAAGAAGCGGAAGAATATAAAAGCATTGGGCGACATATAATTCAATGCGAGTTTGACAGAAGGGAAACTGAATCCCCAGACCAGGGAACAGAATAACAAAACAAACTCAGACTTATACGCCGTAGGATTCGCGGTAAAATAATGCCTTACTCTGCTGATGTAATTCAATGTTTAAAGTAAACCTGATAATTTCGATTTATAAATAATCCCGAATGCTGCTACGAACCAGAGAAGAATGTTAATGATTAAAGAAATATCTTTGGTAACTATTTGTTCTGGACTTTCGCCGAGGTTCTTTTTATGCAACAGATATAAATAGCGGAACATACCGTAGATAACGAAAGGAGTAGTATAAATTAAATTTTCTGTATGGAAAGTATTTACTGTCTTTTCGGAAACTGTGTAAAGGGCATAACAGATAATAGTGCCTGTGACAGCAACTGTGTTTATCTGGTCAGTAAAAGTGATGTCATAATGTCCGAGAACTTTTCTCTGGCTTTCAAGATTATCGGATTCGGAAGCTGATAATTCAGCACGTCTTTTAGAAATTGCAAGAAAGAGAGACAGAAACATTGTTGTGAGAATCATCCAGCTTGAGATAGGCACTTCTATTGCAGAAGCACCGCCTTCTACACGGAGCATAAATCCTAATGAAATAATAAACACATCGAGTATAACTATATGTTTCAGCTTGATAGTATAGAGGACATTAAGTAAGAGGTAAATGCCGACAACGACTGCGAAAACATAATTAAGTTTAAGAAGTATAAGAACAGTGGCTATACCAATGATAACGGCGAATACAGCTGCTTCTTTAACGTTAATTTCTCCAGAAGCAAGAGGTCTGAATCTTTTCTTCTTATGAGCCCTGTCTGCTTCACGGTCAACAATATCATTTATAATGTAAACAACACTTGAAGTGAAAGAAAAGGCGATGAAGGCAAGAATATTCTTCATCATCATATCGAAATTAAGCAATTGACCTGCAAAAAGAATAGGAGCAAAGACGAACAGATTTTTCATCCACTGTTTAGGCCTTGCTAAAGTTATTAGTTTTAGAATTTTCATATAGACAGATAATATAAATAAGTTAAAAATTTAATTGTATGTAAAAAAATTACAATCGGAGAAAGGGGTAAGTGCATAAAATTGCGTCAATAATGAGTTTGAGGGCTTAAATATTGAAAAATAGTGATAAACGGAATACAAATATCATTGACTATTTTAAAAAATAACGATA
>JBMOHR010000122.1:0-8117 GCA_049317745.1 Ignavibacteria bacterium | reverse complement strand
ACGTCTGCAATCACAATCGCATATTTATCATCAGTAAGTTTTATCATATCGTAATAATCACCGCCAACGTGCAGAGCAGGTATATTGCATCCCGCCGCAGAGTAACCCTTCACTTCGGGCAATTCCTTCGGCAGAAGCGCAACCTGAATTTCCCTCGCAACATCGAGCTCACTTTCAATCTTCTGCTTTGCAAGGTATTCGTTAAAGAGAACAGTATTATCGAGCGAAATAACCGAAAGGTTAATCAGCGACTCGAGAAACTGTATATCGCCAATAGTAAAAGCAGATTTGTTTAGTTTTTCTCCGAGCAAAACTATTGTCTCTACAACATTATTAGATTTCACAGGAATTATAAGCCTGAAACCTGTTTCAAACAAATGTCTCTTAAGAACGTTATCCGTATTCTCATCAATAATCTCAGCTTCAGAAATTTCATCAAACTGATTCATCACGTCTGTATCAAAGTCGAAAGTCTTTCCCGTTTCTATTACTTTAAAGTTTTCAGACTTGGTCTTTGTAAGCAGTACATAATCCTTAATCCCGAAATTACCGAGCAGTGAATACTTCAGCAGCTTTATAATTCTCCCTCTGTCCTGAAAGTTTGAGTTGAATTCTTTGCTTAGTTCGAACAGAGTTCTCAGGTGTTGAATCTGCGCACTCATATTCTTGTTAAGAATTTTAATCTCTTCAAAACGAATTGAATTTTCAATCGTCGGAGCAGAAAGATTAAGCATCGTTTCTATAAAAAGAAGTTCGCTTTTCTTGATTTCCTGCTTCGTAAGTTTCTCGCCAAAACAAAGCACGCCAAGAAGTTTATCAATAAAATATATTTTGAAGAAGAACTTAAGTTTGTTTTCTTTAAAAAACTGAATATCATTCACAGAATCTATTTCAAAGATTGGTTCTTTAGGAATGCCGAAAGATATTTTAGAACCAATGTGGCTTAGATTTATTCCCTTAAGAGCTTTCACTGCAAAAGTTTTATCATCACAGTCGGGTATGTCACATTTGATAAGCACTGCACCTTTAGTAATCATCATCTTTCCCATAATGCTAAGTAGAATATTGCCGAGAATAAACTCAAGGTTTAGATTAGTGTTTATTAACTGCGAGAATTCAATAAGAGAATTCAGTTCAAGCTGCTTATTTGTAATGTCGTCCATAATAATGTTTGAACAAATATGGAATAAAGAGACGTAAAAATAAAGGAATTACTAAATAACCTTTATCAGAGTCAGAGAGTTCAGGTCCGGTTGTGTGTGGTTGAACTCTATCGAGTCCATAGATTTTTTCATAAGAGGAATACCAAGTCCGCCGACTTTAAACTTTGCAAAATATTCCTTCATATCAGGATTGTTCTTCTTCGTAGGGTCAAATTCTTCGCCCTTGTAAAAAAGTGTGATTATAAATTTCTTGTCTTTCGTATCTGTTTCAACTTCGATCTCATTATTCTCATCATACTTGTAGTTATGCTTTATGATGTTAGTGCAAGCCTCATCAACGGACACTAGAATCTGATTGAGAGTATTCGGCTCGATGTTTAAAGACTCGCCCTTCTTCTCAATAAATTCCCTCACCAGATGCAGATTCTTGGTGGAGCTGCTAATCACTATTTTATCTTTCTTTTTCAACTGTTATACAGATTCCGTAAATTTTGTAATAGCTTCATTTTCGTCCTTAGTAATGTTGAATAGTACGGGAAAACCCAGCATATCAAATATATTAAAGATCTTATCGCTCATACTGCATAGTTTAATGTCGCCTTCATTACTTCTCATCGTTTCGATGTATGCCATAAACACTCCAAGCCCCGCACTGCTTATATAAGTTAATCCTGAAAAATTAACTACTATCTTAAAACTCTTCAGCGCCAATAATTCTTCAAACTTCTTTTCGAGCACATTTGAAGTATGAGCGTCTAAAAAGCCGTTCAAGTAGATTATCGCTAATCCGTCTTGCTTTTTTTCGGTTATTGTGAACTCGTCCATCTCTTATTTTAATTTTCCGAAAAATTCAAAATATAATTATCAAAATAAATGACATAATTACGGATACTTTGTCCATCGTCATTAATTATTATACTACGGATTCATCAAAATGTTACATAAAAAGAAGATTTAATTCCATTATCAGCTAAATTCGCAGGTCATATTTAGGCGACCTGATTCAGAGAAAATGCATTCCATTCTGAACTAAATTAAAAACATAAATTCTGTTTATTCTTATCGCAATTTTCCATATATTAAATGGCATAACAAATCTGCCTCAATAATTATGCGTTCAGCAGTATGGTTTTAATTTTTATTTGAAGAACGTTATGAAAAATGTTAAATAAAAAATAAAACATATGAAGATTACATACACATCGATAAATGAACTTGATGGAATTTGCGTATTCCAGTCGGTTTGTTATGTCCAGAATGAAATCCTCATCTTTTTCGCATTTTAAATTTATTATAAGCTATATGAATGATCAAAAATTTGTTATGCCGGCTAAAGTATTGATTGTGTTCGCCGTTTCTGCTGCCTTGATTGTGATTTTTGGCGCAATATATTTCTTTGCAGAGAGGTCTATTTCAGAAGCCGACGTTAAAAATCAACTGACGTCTATAGGGAAATTAAAATCTGATGAAATATCCAACTGGAGAATAGAAAGATTGGCTGATGCTAAGGTATTGTCACATAGTAGCGATTTCCGAACTGCATGTGATGAATATTTGAATAATATTAATTCTGCTAAAAACGAAAAACTGATAAAGGTTAGAATTGATGCACTAAGTATTTATAACCAGTATGATAACATGATGCTTCTTGATGAAAAGAATGATGTAAAATATGCGTACAAGGAATATACAGATGATTTGGGGAAAAGTGCTTTGGATAATATATCAGATGCAGAAAAAAAGAATGAAATTGTTTTCTCTGATTTCTATCTTTCTGAAAAAACTAACACTATGCACCTTGATGTTATTGCTCCGTTATTCTCAGGAAATAAGTATCTGGGGGTTTTGGTGTTAAGTATTAATCCATCTTCTGTCTTTTATCCAATGATAATGAATTTCCCTTTTGAATCTGAATCTGCTGAAAATTTACTGATAAAGGTTGAAAAGAATGAAGTAGTGTATTTGAATGATCTTAGGTTCAAAAAGAATTCTGCACTTCGTTTCAGAATGCCTCTGCTAAAAGAAAACGACGATATACTCGCTGTGAAGGCTGGTAACGGCTATACTGGTATAATAGATGGAAGAGATTATATGAATAATAATGTAACTGGCTGCGTTTCAAAAATTGCTAATTCTAACTGGATTCTTATTACTAAAATGAACACATCTGAGGCTTTTGTCCATGCAAGGGAAAAAAGTTATTACACTCTTTTACTTCTTTTCGTGATTATATTAATCGTAAGCTTTAGTTTCTATTGGTTCTGGAAAGACAGGCAGAAGAAAGCGCAGGAGCTGATTGAACATAATATTCAGCAGACTCATTATAACAGAAGCCTTATTGAGTCAAGCATCGATCCGTTGCTTACTATTAACCCTGAAGGAAAAATTACAGACGTTAACGAAGCAACTACCAGAATTACCGGGGTTTCCAAAGAATTAATAATTGGAACTGATTTCTTTAGTTATTTTACTGAACCTGAAAAAGCACGGGAAGGGTATTTAAAAGTTTTTAATGAAGGATTTGTCAGGGATTATCCTCTCACACTGAAACATTTGTACGGAAAATTAACTCCTGTTCTCTATAATGCTTCTATTTATAAAGATACTGAAGGTAAAGTTATTGGCGTTTTTGCTGCAGCAAGAGATATTACCGATTTGGAAAAAGTAAGAAAGATCACCGTCCTTCAGGATTGGTTAAAAACTGGTATAGCATCTTTGAACGATGTTATGCGTGGCAATCAGAATCTGAACGATTTTTCTGCTAATGTAATCTCTGAACTCTCTAAATACCTGAGCGCAAAAATTGGTGCCTTTTATGTTACGACAAAAAGGAATGGGCAGATTGAGTATGTTCTCCTTGGTTCTTATGCCTATACTAAACGTAAGAATCTTTCAAGTGTCTTTAAAAAAGGTGAAGGTCTTGTAGGCCAGGTTGCTCTCGAAAAACAGCAGATTGTTCTGAAAAACGTTCCTGAAGATTATATTAAAATTACTTCAGGACTTGGTGAATCTCTGCCGAAATATATTTGTCTTACACCCGTTTTGTATGAAAATGAAGTTACTGGTATCATAGAAATTGGTATGTTAGATGAATTAACTGAGACCCAGATGCAGTATCTCTCTGAAGCTTGTATCCTAATCTCGTTGTCAATGGCTGCTGTTGTTGTAAAGGATGACCTCGATGTAGAATTAAAACGCTCTCAGGAATTAGGGGAAGAACTCCAGCGCCAGCAGGAAGAATTAAAGGCCTCTAACGAAGAACTCGAAGAGCAGACAATGCTGCTTAAGCAGTCTGAAGAAAAATTAAAAGCACAGCAGGAAGAACTTCAGGTCTCGAACGAAGAACTTGAAGCAAGAAACGATTCACTGGAAATTCAGAAGAGAGAAATCGAAAATGCAAGGAATGATATTAATGTGAAAGCAGAGGAACTTGCTCTTGCCAGCAAATATAAATCTGAATTTCTTGCAAATATGTCCCATGAATTAAGAACGCCTTTGAACAGTCTTCTTATTCTGTCAAAAATGTTACATGATAATAAAGAAGGAAACTTGCATAAGGATCAGATTGAGTCTGCTGAAATAATCTATAACAGTGGTAATGATTTGCTGCACCTTATCAATGAAATTCTTGACCTTTCTAAGATTGAAGCAGGAAGAATGGATATTCATTCGGAAACCGTTTATGTCAGCGAACTTGTTGACAGTATGCGGAATAATTTCAGGCATTTAGCCGAAGAAAAAGGTCTTGCCCTGAATATAAACATTGAAAGTGATATCCCTGAATCCATTAAGAGTGATAGAAAAAGGATTGAGCAGATTATTAAGAATCTTGTTTCAAATTCTATTAAATTTACTAAAAAAGGTAATGTCACTTTAACTTTCAAAAAACCTGACACAGGTACATCTTTTATTAATTCAGATCTGGTGCTGAATAATTGCTTATGTATTGAAGTAAGTGATACAGGTATCGGGATTTCTAAAGATAAACAGAAAATTATATTCCAGGCGTTTCAGCAGGAAGAAGGGGGTACTACCCGCGAGTATGGCGGCACAGGTCTTGGATTGTCAATCTCTAAAGAGTTGGCATCTTTATTAGGTGGTGAAATTAAACTGAAAAGTGAAAAAGGGATGGGCTCTGTCTTTACTTTGTTACTACCTTTTGAAATAAAAGATAAAAAGGAAGAACAGGTTAAGAATAGAACATATGAAATAAATTCTAAAGATAGTCAGAGTGCTGACAATATTGCTGATGACAGAGAGTCAATCTCACCGGCTGATAAAGTAATCCTTATTATTGAAGATAATGTTAACTTTGCAAAAATATTATACACTGAATGTGGAAGAAAAGGTTTTAAGGCTGTAATCGCATTGAATGGTGAAGACGGACTTTTGTATGCAGATAAATACAGACCTGCCGCTATTATTCTCGATATTAAACTTCCTGGAATTGACGGATATCAGGTACTCGAGTCTTTAAAAGAAAATTCTAAATTAAGGCATATTCCTGTACATATTATTTCTGCAGATGATTCAACTCTCGAGGCTTTTAAGAAAGGTGCTATTGGATTCCTCACTAAACCTCCGGTAAAAGAAAAACTTGATGAGGCCTTTAACAAGATTATCGATTATTCTAACAGGAATATGAAAAATCTTCTGATTGCTGAAGATGATAAAATTCTAAGGGAAAGTATCGTAAAACTTATCGGTAACGGTGATGTGAAAACCACAGCTGTTTCCAGCGGTAAAGAAGTGATTGCGGAACTTGAAAATAAGAATTATGATTGTATGATTATGGATCTCGGACTTTCCGATATTACAGGATTCGAACTTTTAAAAATTCTTGAAAAGAAAAATATTAAAATACCTCCTGTGATTGTTTATACAGGTAAAGACCTTAGCCGCTCAGAAGAAGAGGAACTAAGGAACTACGCTGACTCTATTATTATTAAAGGTGTTCGGTCTGAAGAAAGATTGCTCGATGAAGCATCTTTATTCCTGCATAGAGTTGTCGAAAATTTACCTTCACAGAAAAAGAAAATGATAATTAATCTACACGAAACAGATGAGATGTTTAAGGATAAAAAGCTGTTGCTCGTGGATGATGATATGAGAAATATGTTTGCTCTCTCAAAGATTTTAAGCGAAAAAGGTTTTAAACTTATTAAGGCAGATAATGGTATTAAAGCTCTGGATGCTCTGGCCAAAGAGCCCGATGTCGATCTGATTCTTATGGATATTATGATGCCTGAAATGGACGGTTATGAAACTATGCGCAGAATCAGGTTGCAGGAAAAGTTCTTTAATACTCCAATTATTGCATTAACTGCTAAGGCTATGAGAAAAGATTACGCAAAGTGCATCGAGGCTGGTGCTAACGATTACATGCCTAAACCGCTGGATATCGATAGATTATGCTCAATGCTGAGAGTATGGTTGTACAGATAAATTATGAATATTAATTAATATATGAAAATTCAGGAAATAGAAAACATTGAAATATCGCTTCTGCTTGAGGCAATTTATGGAAGGTATGGTTACGACTTTCGTGATTATGCGCGTGCCACTGTCGAAAGAAGGTCAAGACTTTTTGCTAAAAATACAGGTTTAAAGAGTATTTCCGAACTTATTCCAAGAATTATGAGAGATGAAATCTTCTTCGAAAGACTTGTTAAAGAGTTTTCGATTACTGTCACTGAACTTTTCAGAGATCCGTCTTCTTACAAGGAACTTAAACTTAAAGTCTTCCCGATTCTTAAAACATATCCGTTTATTAAAATATGGCATGCTGGCTGTGCTACAGGTGAAGAAGTTTATTCGCTGGCGATTCTGCTTAAGCAGGAAGGCCTTTATGATAAAGCTACTATTTATGCAACTGATTTTAATGATGAGGCACTGGAAGTTGCTAAAAATGGAATTTACTCTATTGACAATATGAAACAATGTACTGCAAACTATCTTGCAGCAGGCGGTACGGATGCTTTGTCTGATTATTATTATGCCAAGCACGAATCCGTTATTTTTGATAAAGCACTCAGGAAAAATGTGATGTTTGCTAATCATAATCTTACTACCGATGGAATATTCGGCGAAATGCATCTGGTTATGTGTAAGAATGTTCTTATCTACTTTAATAAAACTCTGCAGAATAAAGTATTGAACTTATTCTGTGATAGTCTTATTCATAGCGGTTATTTATGTCTGGGAAGTAAGGAAAGTATACTGTTTACAGATGTTGAAAATAAATTTGAAAATATTGATAAGGGTGAAAGAATATTCAGGAAAATAACCGGTACAGCAAATGTCTGATTACAGTGCAATAGTGATGGGAATGTCTGCAGGGGGAATGGAAGTCCTGATTAATATATTTCTTAATCTGGACAAATCGTTTCCGTTGCCTGTTATCATTGTGCAGCATCTGCATCCTATGCATAAAAGTGAATTGCCGGATATTCTCAGAAGGTATACTGAAATGGAAGTCCTGGAAGCATCTGAAAAATGTGTCGTTGAGCCCGGGAAAATATACCTTGCGCCTGCTGATTATCATCTGCTCGTTGAAAGGGATGCAACAATCTCTTTGTCGAACGATGAAAAGGTTAATTATTCTCGCCCTTCAATCGATTTGCTGTTCGAAAGTGCTGCATATGTGTGGGGTGATAAATTGATAGGAATTATATTTACTGGTGCTAATAATGATGGTGCTGAAGGTATTAAAGCAATAAAGAAATACGGTGGGCTGACTATTGCCGAAAATCCCGATACTGCTCAATATTCTGCTATGCCGGGTTCAGCTGTAGATACGGGCTGTGTTGATTTAATTTACTCTAAAGAAGAAATTAAATTATATTTAGAAAAACTATCTGTCGATAAATTATAACATTATGAAAGTTAAACAAAAGATTTTAATAGTTGATGACAAACTGCCTAACCTGGTTGCTTTGGAGAATGTCTTAAAAG
>JBMOHR010000121.1:0-8120 GCA_049317745.1 Ignavibacteria bacterium | reverse complement strand
AAATTAATTATTTGTAAGTGAACAAATTTAACATTATTTTTAATAAAATATCATACAAATGAATAAAGAAAGAAAAGGCGTGAAGAGTCCTGATATTCAGCCCGACGATGAGAAGGATTACATATCATTAGTACGACCAAAAAGTTTTAAGGATTTTACGGGACAGGCAAAGATAAAAGAGAATCTTTCAGTGTTTATACAGAGTTCAAAGAAACTGGGAGAATCGCTCGACCACGTACTGTTTACGGGACCTCCGGGACTCGGAAAGACAACACTTGCGAACATAATTGCTAATGAACTTAAAACATCTATCATAACAACATCGGGTCCGATAATTGAGAAGCCGGGTGACCTTGCAGGAATGCTGACAAAGCTTCAGGCAAATCAGATTTTATTCATTGATGAAATACACAGAATTCCGAAAGTTGTGGAAGAGTTTCTTTATTCGGCAATGGAGGAATACAAACTCGATATAATGATTGACCAGGGACCAGCGGCGAGAAGCATTCCTATAAAACTGGAAAGGTTTACTTTAATAGGTGCTACTACCAGGCAGGGACTTCTGTCATCACCGATGCTTGACAGGTTTGGAATAACGTGCAGGCTTGAGTATTACTCAACAGATAATTTAGTTGATATAGTTAACCGTTCTGCAGGAATATTAAAGATAAAGATTACAAAAGAAGGTGCTTTTGAGATTGCAAGACGCAGCCGCGCAACTCCGCGTATTGCCAACAGACTGCTGAGAAGAACGAGAGATTTTGCGATAGTTAAAGGGAACGGGACTATTGACGTAGAGATTGCAAAGTATGCACTTCATTCACTCGGAGTTGATGAACACGGGCTTGACGCAACGGACAAGAAGATTCTGGAAACGATAATACTTAAACACAACGGAGGACCTGTTGGGCTTTCGACTATAGCAGCATCAATTGGTGAAGACACAGGAACGGTTGAGGATGTTTATGAACCGTTTTTACTGATAGAAGGATTTATAAGGCGTACTCCTAAAGGAAGAGAAGCAACGCCGCTCGCATACGAGCATTTAAAACTTAAAAAGAACAAAGGTAATACATTATTTGATAATCAATAAAAGGATAGGTCAATGAGACATTTCAAATTATTAATTGTGCTTTTTATAAGCATTGGATTTTTATTCGGATGTTCAAAAGTCACAAAGTTGTTTGACGAGGTGAAAAAAGAGACTACGACAGGCAAGGGCGGAAGTGATGAAGGCGGAGATGAGCCTTCGGCAAATGATGTTGAATTTTACAACAAGTACATTGACGTACTTAATACTATATCACCAGCGGTTGATAATTACCAGAAGACCTATTATCAGTCAGTTCCCGAGCCTTCCAAATTAAGCAAGTCTTCATTTGTAATTATAACTTTTACGAGTGTTTACATAACACAGATAGAGGATAATCTAAAGAAGTACAAGCGTTCTTATTTTGACGGCGGTGAGCTTAGCAAACTAAACACGTCGAACGAGACGATGAAGGAAGAGATAGAAACAGCATTTAAAAATTTCATTTTGTCCATTGAGTCATATAAAGAATCGGCAATAAAGGTTACTGAATACTATAAAGACAATAACTTCAAGGATGACTTGTCAAAAGCAAAGACATTTGACAATGAGATAAGGAATAAATATGATGATTATTCGAAGAGTTTCGATGCATTCAGGGATGCTTTAAAGAAATACAAACCAAAGCGCGTAGTAAAGAATCCTGACAATATTTCGAACCCGGACGAGAAAGCAGTTGCGATACTTCAGAACATGCTTGAAGCGACTATTGATGAAGCAGAGCCGCTTTATGAATCTTTTGCGGGAATTGATGCAAATTCAGACATTACAAAGTTTAAATCATTGACTGAAGAGTTCAAGAAGAATTTCGAAACAGGAAAAGGAAAAGTATTTGCTGCACCGTTCACAGATAAGTCAAAATACCTGAAACACAGTTTTGAAGATTACTTCCTGAAGATGGCATCGGGTTTTGTTACTGCCTGTGATGATTTTATTAAAAAATCAGAAGGCGGAAAACTTAAAGGAAATGCTTTCAATATGGAATACGACAAAGTGAAAAACAATTACAATTATATGGTTCAGGCATACAACAGTACAATTGGAATTACGAATTCGTTTAGAGTTTATTAATAACTTTATTCTGATTATTTTTAACATATGAAAACAGCAAAACAAGCATTAATAATCATAGTTATCGGTGTATTATTCGGACTGACTGCCAATGCAATCAATCCTAAAGGTGTACCATTGATTTTAGAGAAGAATATATATGCTCTTGATACCGCAAAACAGAAGAAGACAATTGACGGTTTTGTGAATGACCCATACGATACCACATCGAAGAAAACAAATAACAATATGCTGAGCGGACATATGAATAAAGAAGGATTTATTGAGCCTGAGAGTATTACTATGGAGCTCGCAAAAAACCTGTTTGACAGGAATGCATTGTTCGTAGATGCAAGAAATAAAGAAGAATATGATTCCTTACACGTGAAAGGTTCGATAAACCTACCCTACGAGGAATTCAGGAACAAGAGCATTCGTGACAGAATTGAAATTATGAAAAAATACAATAAGGACGGTGTGATTGTTGTATATTGCAGGGGCGATAAATGTGAAGTGAGCATAGACCTTGCGTATGAAATCGCAAGGCTTGGGTTTAACAGTGTAAACATATACAGAGGCGGGATTAAAGAATGGAAAGAGAAAGGATTTCCGACACAACCATAATATGACAAATTTTTTATCGAATAAGTATTTTCAGATTGCATTAAGAGTAGTACTCGGGATAGTGTTCATATATGCCTCGGTTGGAAAGTTATTCAGACCCGAGGATTTTGCAAAGGCGATATTAAGGTATGAATTTTTACCGATATACTTTGTTAACATTATGGCAATAGTAATGCCGTGGGTGGAGTTTTTTACGGGAGTGCTTCTGATATCAGGGATTTTTAAGAAAGCATCTTCAATAATAGCTTCAATATCGTTGGTTGTATTTCTGATTGCGCTGATATCTGCCTTTGCAAGAGGGCTTGATATAAGCTGCGGATGTTTTTCACTTGAAGAAACGTCCACAAAAGGCGATATTATATACAGAATAGTACAAGACTTCTTCATGCTGGCAGGGACAATTATTGTTTATAAATTCAGTAATGTAAAGAAAATACAGGAAACGGTTTCGGCTGAGGAAGTAAATTAAAATTTTAAAAGGAGATAAATCAATATGAGTAATTTTTTAAACACAAAAGCAGGAAAAACATCCTACTTCGTTATTGGTATGGCTGTAATTTTCACGATAATGTTTTTTGTTCTTAATAACTCAAAACTTACGGCATCTTTAAAAGCACCTAAGATTGTTTTTAAGGAAAACGCACATGACTTCGGCAAAGTTCCAAGAGGTCCGGAATTACAGTATAACTTTAAGTTTACAAACAAAGGAAATTCAGTTCTTACAATCGAAAGAGTACAGACTTCATGCGGTTGTACAGGCGCTACAGTTGGTGAGCAAAAAGATTACAAGAAGAATGAATCGGGTGAAATCAAAGTAAACTTCAGTACACAGGGCAGAGAAGGGCATCAGGAAAAGACAATTGTTGTTTATTCAAACGACCCTGAGAACCCTCAAATAGCAATAACAATATCCTGTGAAATAGATCCGAATATGGAATATTAACAGTATTTAATAAAGAGTAAGAAAAAGCCGTCTACAAGACGGCTTTTTTGTTATTGATTTGAAAACACCTTACAGTTATCTACAAGTTTAATCGAAAGCAAAATCAGTCTTGAATTTGTATCAGTTGACAGCTTAACGGCACTTGAAAAATCTTCGATAGCAAGACTGAACTTCCTGTAGACATAATAATTAAACCCTCTTCTGAAATAAAGCAGATAATTATCGGGAGCTCCTTCGATTTCGTACGTTAATTTCGCAATATTATTCGCAATGTTATCCAGAATCAGCACAACTGTCTGAGATTTATAACTTGAGAAAAAACTGCTTGGATAATTATTCATAATCCTTTCAACATCATCATAAAACTTAGCAGTATCGTTAAGTTTCGTGTAGATTATTGCTCTGATGTAGTAATAAAGTGCATTGTCAGGTTTAAGATTAATAGCAGAGGTAATATCCCTAATGGCAAAATCATATTTATCGAGGTCAAGGTATGCATTGACTCTTCCCCAGTAAGCTTCAGGATTTGACGGGTCATGCTGAATAGCAAAAGTAAAATCACTTAAGGCATTCTCGGGTATATTAGTTTTTACGTAAGCATAACCGCGGCTTATAAAATACAGCGAATAAAACGGTTTCAGATTGATAGCTGTGTTATAATCTTTGAGTGCATCATCAAACCGACGGACAGACTCGTAGCACATACCACGTTCAAAGAATGCTTTATCGCTGGTTGTGTTTGAACCAAGATATTCAGTATAATATCTGATGGCATCATCAAAGTTACCTGCGGTATAATTTCTGTACGCATTATCGTAGGCAGAATTACCCGTAACCTGGGCATCAGCAGATATGAACAGAAAGGTAAACGTAAAACAAAGCAGTATGGTTTTAATCATAAATTAATATTTAAAGAATATAAAAAACGTGCTGTATAAAATTGATATACAAATAAATCCCCAAGAGTCTAATCAACCTTCTGGTAAACCAGAATTTCCTCACCTTTCTTTTTAAGTATCAGAGACATCTTGTCCAGCGTCCAGGAGTCTGCTGACTTCAGTTCCTGTAAATACAGAGATTCAAAATCACCATCACAATGTTTCTTTGTTGAAGTAAAATCGTAAAGAGAAATGTAAGAATCTCCTACATCCATTCTTCCCGAAATTTCATTACAGTTAGTATTTCCAAGAAACCTGCCATCATTCAGATGAAGTTCAAGAACAGGGATACCTTGATTGAAATCAGACGGTGTTATTGTTTTTCCTTTGAATTTCCTTAAAGCCCAGATATCGTTTAGTCTTAGAGTTGACGGACTTATCAAAGGATTCTTAGTAGCTATTATGAACTTACCACATCCATTATAGGTTTTACCAGACATCTTAAGCGAAGCATCAAATCCGTTTATCTCTCCGCTCATATTATCAACACATTTTGCTTTTCTGAGAGTAAGAACGGCACCGTTACTGAAGGAATAAGCAATAGTTTTTGCAACAGAATCGAGTACAGGGTCCGGGGTATTAAGTTTAACATTAAAATTATCAGCAAGAATATAGATTCTGGTTGAATCACCGGAGTTCAGGTCAACCACCCAGAACGGTTCATTGCCAGAGGCGAAAAGAAATATACCCATAGACCTTTTGCCGTCATAATTTACGGGTTCACGATGTTCAGAGTAAATGACATCAGGTTTCTGGGAACTGCAACCCGAGAATAAAAGAATAAATAGTAAAGCTGATACAATCTTATGCATATGTTTGTTTTTAATGTTTATTAATCAGGCTTTCGCTAACATCCCATAATTTTTTTCTTAAATCCAGATCGTAAGAACCATTCTTTGTTTGTGTTTCAATGGAATTCACAAAATACTTACCGGATATATTATTGAACTTATCAGAATACATCAATGGTAAAATGCGTTCAGCAGATTTTTGAGGTGATAAAAAGAACGGCATCATCAAACCGATTAAAAACCGTGGGAATCCGTATACTGTTTCATAAATATTTGTCTTAACAACTCCAGGATGGACAGCATTTACAGTAACATTATAATCTTTCACTCTTTCTGCGAGTTCGTAAGTAAAAAGAATGTTTGCCATTTTCGAGCGGCCGTATGCCTTATACTGTTTATATTCCTTTTCACTCATAAGGTCGTTAAAATCGATTGCAGAGTGTGCGTTTGAGGCTACGTTTATAACTCTGGACGGAGCAGAAGACTTTAGTGTATCAAGAAGAAGAAACGTAAGATAAAAATATGCAAGATGATTTGTAGCAAACACTTTTTCATAACCGTCGGCAGTAAGTTCACGGATTGGAAGATTAATGCCTGCGTTGTTTACAAGAATGTGCAGAGAATTAAATTTATTTTTAAATTCAAAGGCTGCATGTTTAATGGAATCGAGAGAAGATAAATCGGCTATGATTAAGTGAACTGAATTATTTCCGGATAAACGAATTATTTCCTCTTTAGCATTCTCACCTCTTTCTTTGTTCCTGCATACCATAACAACAGAATCGCCATTCGAAGCGGACAATAAAGCAAGTGACCTGCCGACACCGGAGTTTGCTCCTGTAATTAAAACAATTTTATCCATAGATTAAAATAACAAGTCACCGATAAGATAAAAACTCAATAATTCTTTACACAAATAAAGAAATCAGCCAGTAGAATACAGCACCTGAAAGCATAGATAATGGAATCGTCAGAAACCAAGCCCATACTATCTTACCTGCAACACCCCACCTTACTGCAGATAACCTCTGAAGACTTCCTACGCCGACAATAGCACCTGTGATAGTTTGCGTAGTACTGACTGGAACACCAAGAAGCGCAGTACCGAGCAAAGTAGTTGCACCAGCAAACTCAGCACAGAAACCACCAATTGGTTTAAGTTTAGTTATTTTCATTCCCATAGTTTTCACGATACGCCAGCCACCGTACATAGTACCGAGTGCTATAGCAGCATGGCAAAGCAGTACAACATAAAACGGGACGTAGAATGAATCTATAAATTTTGATGAAACGAGGATACCTGCGATGATACCCATAGTTTTCTGAGCATCGTTTGTACCGTGACCGAAACTGTAGAAACCCGCCGAGACGAGCTGAAGTTTTCTAAAAACTTTATCAACTTTACGAGGTTTCATATTTCTTACGATCCAGGTAGTAACGAACATATTAAAAGCACCAAGAACCAGACCGATAATCGGAGCAAGAAACATAAAACCAATAACTTTATACCAACCAGGAAGGATTAAGACAGCCCAACCGAGTTTAGCTACTGCAGCACCGCCGTATCCACCGATTAATGCGTGAGAAGAGCTAACCGGAAGTCCAAGATACCATGTTAACAAATTCCAGAATATGGCACCAAGCAGACCAGCAGTCAGAACCCAGGCATCAATCTCGCCTATTTTCACCAGACCAGAGCCGATTGTTTTTGCAACAGCGACATCAAAAGTAAATGCTGCAATAAAATTGAAGAATGCAGCAAACAGAACAGCTTTCTGAGGAGTTAAAACCTGTGTAGAAACGATAGTGGCAATTGAATTAGCCGAATCGTGAAATCCGTTTAAGAAGTCAAATACAAGCGCGATAAAAATAACAACGAGTACAATTTCCAGCATGATTACATATTTTTAATTAATGCACCTTCAATAGCAAGTGTAGCAGTCTGACATTTATCTACTGCTTTTTCAAAGTTTTCAAGAACTTCCTTTTTCTTAATAAGTTCAATAACATCTTTTTCATTATCGAAAAGATAAGTGATAGAATCTCTGAAAACGGCATCCCCTTCAGTTTCAAGGTTTCTGATGCTTACAAGTTTATCGAGAGTATCCTTATAATTATTTTCATTCATTAACTTTACTGCTACTACGAGCAGTTCGGTTTGCGAGTGGAGTATTTCTGCGAGCTGTGGCCCGAACTTTAACGGGGATTTAATCTTATAAAGCCTCATTTTAGTCGAGACCCTGTCAATACCGTCAACAACGTCATCAAGAGCATTTGTGATTGCAAAAATATCCTCACGGTCTATAGGAGTAACGAATGTTTCATTGAGTTCATTCTTAACACTGTGAGTTATTTCATCACATTTATTTTCAATCATATGAATATGAGAAGCAAGTTCTTCAATATTCTGAGGAGTATGAACTATTTCTTTTAATAATTTTGATGCTTCAAAAGAATGTTCAGTAATGACGAGTAATAGTTCAAAAAATTTGGGCTGTTTAGGTAAAAAACTTTTAAACATTTATAATAATTTTAGTTTAAGAAAATAATGTTATAAACGGTAATAATCAGTTTAAATTAATTATAAACAAATGATTAAGAAATTGTAAATTAATCTATTCAAAAAAAGCAATAATATATTAAACAATCAAACCAAAAAAATTATTATTTTAGGGCATTAATGC